>JAZUJY010000001.1:0-5005 GCA_045643005.1 Oscillospiraceae bacterium
ATATCTGATTGGCTTCGCCGCACATTTTTGGCTTTTTGTCAATACCTTTTTGCAAAAATTTACATTATATTCATAAAAATAGTTACAGGTTCTTTTCTGATTCCTGTAACTATTTTCCGTTTCCTTAGCTTAATGACATTACGCTGAAGGAGTATTTTTCCGAATGTATATCTGATTATGGTTACTGGCTCAAAAAGGTTTTAATCTACTCACGAAAGGAAATCGAGAACATAATTGCAAACGGAGAATTTCCTGATGAAACCGTTGTAATAAGCTTTTGCAGTCCGCCTTCTGATTACTCTGAAAGAGTTGAGTATCGTGATGTCTGTAATAATGTTTTCTATCTGTAACTTGAAGACCTTGACATTGATGAGTTGGAAGAAAAAGGATATACATACGAAACTTTCTTCCCCAAAGCAAAAAAACTTGCGAAGTTTATTGACCGTGCTGTCAGATTTAAAAAACAAATTATCTGTCAATGTGAATACGGTCAGAGCAGAAGTGCAGGCTGTGCTACGGCAATTCTCGAATATTATTATCATAACGGCATTTCAGTATTTACCGATTACAAAAGATATCCGAATCGGATTGTGTATCATAAGATTTATGATGCTCTGAAAAATATGACATAATAATAACAGGCAAATACCTTTTTTACAATAGTATTTGCCTGTTGTTTTATCACCAAAAATCAATCAGCGTCTTTAGTAATTGAAATATTATAGTAGTCTGCGATTCTTTTTATAATAACCATTGATTTCTCTACAAATTCATCCTCTGAATAGTTTTTAAATTCAATAGAATTCACAATCAGAAAATCTCCCCATGTTCCTTTTGCATTTGCAGGCTTTGCATCAGGAAAAAGCTTTTTTAATAATATATCATTCTTTTTTGATCTGTTCCATATTGCAAGATAAAGAATACCTATATACTCACTTTCTGATTCACCTGCTGTTTTAACAAAATACGGCTCATAAGCTATTTGGTTTCCTTCCGAATCCTTTGGAAAATCAACAACCAAACTTGTATATCCTTTAAACTCACCTCTTGTATCAAATGTCTTTGTTTTAATATTCTCATAAGGCAATTCCTGAGATATTCTCTTTTCAGCTTTGATAAGCAAATCCTTTTTACCCCCTAAATCCTCTACATACTTGCTAAAAAACTCAGAAATAACAGAACTGTTTTCCTTTATAAATTCCTGCCATTCGCTATTCATTTCCATTTTTTCCTCCATAAAATCAGTAAGATTACTCATAAATTCCTTCATAAAAATCAACCACTTATCGTTCGCATTCATAATGAATCTTCCAAGATTATCCGAAACCTTCTTCAGCAAATCCTTGTACAGAATATTTATAAACCCGTCTTTGCAGTTACATTCTTTTATCGACAAAACAATTTTTATTTTATTGGGATATTCCTTAAATTCATCTTTATTCAATTCCGAGCTGTAGCTTTTGAGATTATTATACAAATCTGCATAAATCTTATTTTCAACACATATAACCGAACCATTTGTAGTTGTTGTAAGCAAATCTATTCTTTTTTGATCCTCTGTCATATATTCACGATAAATAATGTCATCATTATAGAAGCTGTCTGCTGGTAAGTCAGAATTATCTGCATTTGCATTTTTATAGCAGTTCATAAGTGATTCAAGCCATAGATTACTCAATCTATGTTCTTCCTGAGCATCAAGATAAAACGCAAGAATGTTTGAAACTACGTTTTCATAATGCGGATATCCTGAAACCTGAAAATAATTTTTTGTTCTGTTAAAGTTTGTTTTAATTCTTAGTGCTTCATCAAGCAACTTTTTAAATTTATTCTCCATATCATCACTCCTACATTATCATTATTATTCCCACAATATTAACTCAATAAAAAATTACGTTTTCTGTGCACTCAAAAACATACAGGAATAAAAAAATTATCACTCACACAACCCTGAATGTAATCTGTCTGTCTATATCAACGCTTTCTAAATCAAAAGCCTCATTATCCCTAAGATTTACCTGAATATGATAGAACAACAGACAATCGTAGATATAAGCAACAATTTGAGCTGAACGTCTTTTATACCCGAGTCTTGAAAGCAGAGTTCTCATTTTCAATCTTGTATAACCTGTCTTATTGATATAAAGAATTTTCAATCTCAGTTCTTTAAATACCATATTTGTAATTCTGAATGCTCTGTCATCGTTCTGAACTTCATTTACCAATCCAAACTCTTCCATATCTCTGTTTATATCATCAGCTTCAAGATCGAACTGTTCCTGATTGCTGATATATGTTACGTTATTTAATACAGCAAGCATAAAGGATTTCAGGTCATTACGATATTCATTTTCAATATAAGCATTATCGTGCCTGAAAACATTCTGCAAAAACTCAGCTGAACAGACAGAATCCATTCGGTAATATGTAATAATCCATGCAAGTTCATATGTGGTGTAGATAAAATCTTCCATTACTTATCACCCTTTTCGCCGTTACACTTTCTGCATAGAATCTGCAAATTACTCTGAACAGATTTTCCACCATTATTTCTTGAAATGATATGATCAACCTGAAGTGGAATTCTGTCTTCGAACACTTTTCCACATCTCGCACAAACATAGTTTCCATCGGAGTTTTTCGCTTCATTAAATGCTGTATCCCTCAGTTTCTTTTCAAGTTCTGGATTAATTTTTCCAATTTCATTTAAAGGCATATCCTCAAGCTTTTTTCGACCATATTTCACATTTTCCTCCGATTCAAAAATAAACGGAGCTGTTATTCTGAGAACCTCTCTGTCAATCTGGTCATAAAGATATTTCTGTCTGCCAAAGAACATTCTGAGAAGATTTTCTTCACCATTATTCCAGAGTTCATTTATATATGCAGCCTTTGAAACAGGATCCAGTTTCTCGTCAACAATATGCTGTGCAATAACACAAGGATCAACCTTATTTTTCTCGATATAATCAAAGCTGTAAAACTCAGGAACAACTTCATTCTGAGCATAATACTGCAAAATATGAATAATATCATTTATATCATAAGGCGGAACCATTTCTCCGAGGAAGAACATCGTTCTGCATTTCTCAGCTGCTTCTTCAAGAATCTCCTTTGAAGGATATTCTTCATCTATTCCAAATTCTCTGAAAATATCAGGCAGAGCATTCATCATCTGCTCATACGCTGTTTTCGTACTGTCGTATACCATGACCTGATATGAAATATCCATTCCATCTTCTTCAAGATAATTGAACACATACATTCCGAGAGGAATTCTCTGTGTGAAAGGAATCTTTTCAAGTGCCTTTGTATCAGCAGAATTATTCAGCATCTTTGCAAATTCTTCCATTTTGGCAATAGAAATAAGTCTGATATCACGCTTTTCATAATCCGATTCTGTATCGGCAAAATCATTGCTTCCCTCAAATATTGTCTCAGGATTAGACCATGCAATTTTATCAAGTCCGTTATCAACAAATGAAACAATATAGGCATTCTTTGTACCGCCTGCGGCTTCACCACGCAAAGCTCTGCCAACCATCTGAGTCATAAGAATCTTTGATACAGTAGGTCTTGCAAGAAAAACTGTTTGTGTTTTAGGCAGGTCAACACCTTCTGTGAGTATATTTACATTGATAATTACTTCAAGCTCTCCCTTTCGATACTGCTCGATAACACGCTTATTGTCCTCTGCTGAACGTGTAACGCCCGTAACAGCATCTTTTACAGAAGATACAACGTAATCTGCCTTTATTCCAAATTCATTAAATACTGTCGAAAGCTGAATTGCATGAGTTACACTCATAGCAAACACAATAGTCTGTCCATATTTCTTTCGGTTTTCCTTATATGTTTCAGCAATAAACTTGCTTCTTACAGAATTTTCAAGCATCTTGTCCATTACTTCATCAGGAAGAATATCAAGACGCTGAATACGTTCCAAATCCTTATTGCTTATGTATTTGCTGTAATCTTCACCTGTATTGTATCTTTCAATGGTTGGATTTGAGAGAATCTGTTTACTGATAAGCTCTTTCAGTGAAATCTGATAACTGATACCCTTTTCATTTTTTACAGCAATGCCATTTTCAACACCATCTGTAAAAATCTTTCCGAGAAGTCCCTGTTCATTTTCTGCTGTTCTGAAAGGTGTTGCAGTAAGACCAATAAGCTTTACATTCTTAACCTTTTTTCTGATATATTCAATTACTTTTCGATATGTTTTGGCTGTAGCGTGATGAGCCTCGTCAATTACAAAGTATATCTCATCTTCGCCCTTAACCCATTTATCAAGAGCAGCCAGATTACGTCCTATGCTGTCTTTACTGATAATAAGCAGATTATCCTTACTGTCAATATCAATTGTTCTGTCATGGTTAGTATCACCTGAAATAATACGGTATCTGAATGAATTAACACTCGGAATAACCTCAGAATACGCATAGTCTCTGAAAGTCTTTCCTGCCTGGTCAAGAAGATACTGACGATGTGCAATCCAGAGAATTTTCTTTTTTCTGTCAATAGCATTCATCAGAAGCCACATTGCAGCAGTATATGTTTTTCCGCCACCTGTCGGAAGCACGACAAGTGTACTATATGAATCATTTTCGTCTATTATATTAAGATTTGCCATTGCCATTTTCTGATGGCTATATGGCTGTCTCTGATTTTTTCCTGTTTTCGGAAATACTTCTCCGTTGGATTTGTTAATTACTCCATTCTCGTTCATTTTACAAATCTCCTTTACGAATATTGAATTTTTATTATACAATATTCAACATAAAAAGTCAACATTAACCACATATGCATCATATTTAATACCTGTAAGCTCAGCTAAGAGCTTACAGGTTATTTCTTTTATCTCATCATCCTATCAACATAGTTTCTGACGGACTCAACAGGAACTTTATATCTGTTTCCTTCTTTAAATGCTTCCAGTTTACCAGTTTGTATCAGCTTATAAAACGAACTTCTTCCTATTTTCAGGATCTCCATCACTTCT
>JAZUJY010000002.1:0-3540 GCA_045643005.1 Oscillospiraceae bacterium
CCCTGCTTTTCAAGTCTTGCAACAAACTGTAAATCACTTGTATCTGCAAAGAGGTTTCTGTTTTCAACTGTAAGATGTCCGTTCTTTACTGTCATTCTGATATTGGAGTAAAGAGCCTTGAATTCCTGAACCTTTGGTGAATAAGTACGGTCAGCGTAAACAATACCGTTTGTACAGAAGCCATAATCACTTGCTCTGTCCTCAAAGTCACCGCCATATGCAAGGACTTTCTGCCCGTCATCATTTATCATTTCAATTGCTTGGTCGATATAGTCCCAGATAAATCCACCCTGATATGCCTCATATTTATCTTCAAGGTCTGTATAAAAGTGAAGTCCGCCGAGAGAATTGCCCATTGCGTGCATATATTCACAGCTGATATATGGACGCTTTTTTCCGAGTCTCAGATATTCCTCAACTTCCTGCGGCTTTGCATACATTCTGCTTTCCATATCTGTAATATGGTCATAGATGCCGTCAGGAACTCTTGTAACACCCTCATAGTGTACAAGTCTTGTAGAATCCACGCTTCTGAAATAATCAGACATTGCAGCTATATCATCACCACAGTAGGATTCATTTCCGCATGACCAAATCAGCACACTTGCATGATTCTTGTCACGCTCATACATTGATTTTGCTCTGTCGAGAACAGCAGCCTTCCACTCAGGGAGTGATGCAGGAATGTTCCAGGAAGGCTCTGTTGCTCCAAGTTTCTGCCATGTTCCATGTGTTTCAAGATTTGCTTCATCAATGAGATAGATGCCGTATTCGTCACAAAGCTCATACCAGAGTGAATTATTCGGATAGTGACAGGTACGGACAGCGTTGATATTGTTCTTTTTCATAAACTGAATATCAAACAGCATATCTTCCTTTGTAACAACTCTGCCTGATTTTACGTTAAATTCATGACGGTTGATGCCCTTGAACACAATACGCTTTCCGTTCAGACACATGATTCCGTCTACGAGTCCAAATCTGCGGAAGCCTGTCTTTGTTCTGCTGACTTCAATTACATTGCCATTTTCATCTGTAAGAGTGACTGTGAATGTATAAAGGTTTGGAATTTCAGCACTCCAAGGCTGTGCATTTTCAATTGTCCATGAGATATTCTTGTCTGTTGATTCAGCAACAGCATTTCCGTTTTTATCTGTAAGAACAGCCTTTACGCTGCATTCACCGATAATATCAAGGTTTGCTGTGAAGATACCGTTTGTGCCGTCATAGTCTGCAATAATTTTCATATCACGAACATGAGCCTTTGGTACTGCATAAAGGAATACGTCTCTGAAAATACCTGAAAATCTCCAGAAGTCCTGATCTTCAAGCCAGCTTGCAGAACTTCTCTTGTAAACCTCAACACAGAGCTTGTTGCCGCTCTCCTTAATGTATGGTGTAAGCTCAAATTCTGACGGAGTGAAGGAATCCTCACTGTAGCCAATGAACTCTCCATTCAACCACACATACATTGCAGTTTCCACACCCTGAAATGATACGAAAACACGCTTGTTTCTGAGAGATTCATCAAGATCAAAGTATCTTACATAGCTTCCGACAGGATTATCTGTTTCAGAAATGTAAGGCGGTCTGAGATGCTCCTGACCTTCCCATGGATACATTGTGTTTACATACTGAGGTTTTCCATAACCCTGAAGCTCAATGTGTCCGGGTACCTGTATATCGTCAAAATCATCTGTGCTGTAGTCAGCGGAGAAGAATCCTTCCTTTCTCTCTGACGGATTCTTTGCCCATGAGAACTTCCATGTGCCGTTAAGATTCTGTACAAGTGAAGTTTCTCCCTTGTCAGCTTCGTTCATATCAGCGTAGAATTTATGGTCAGAGTGTGCTTCGATTCTGTTTACTGCAAATACTTCGGGATTTGCGAGCCAATCAAGTGCATATTTCATAACGATACCTCCTGTACAAAATTATATTTATTTCATATCTTTATCTATATTATACCAAAAGATTTAGCGTAGTCCATACACTAAAACGAGTTTTTTATGCACAAAATTAAAGTATTAGTGTTGATTTTAAAGTTTTTGTATGGTATAATATGATATAAGTAAATTAAATTGGAGAAATTTTTATGTATGTAAATGCTGCATATCTGAATAACCATTTGCCTGCAGTTGATGACAGATCCAAACCGCTTATCGTTACAAGCTGTGGAAACTACCGTATGAAAACAAGATCTGTTTTTGAAACAAATCGTCCTTTAGGTCGAAGCGACTACCAGCTCTTATATATTGCGTCTGGAAAAGCTCATTTTTTTATAGATGGCAAAGAACATATTGTAACAGCCGGAAATATTATTCTGTATAAACCAAATGAGCCGCAGGAATATGTATATTACAAGGAAGATAAAACCGCTGTGTACTGGATTCATTTTACAGGCTCTGATGTTGATACTATCCTTGACTATTATAATATTCATATTATAAATTGTATTCTTTATATCGGAACATCACCCGATTATGCATGGCTTTTTGAACAGATTATTCAAGAGCTTCAGCTATGCAGACACCGCTACGAAGAAATTATAACCCTCCAGCTCAGAAATATTCTTATTCTTATAAGCAGAAGTCTTGAAAGCAACAAAAACTTCAGCAATGCAACTGAAAAGGAAATAGCTATGGCTATGCACTATTTCAGAGCAAATTACAATCAGGAAATCAGTATAGAGGAATATGCTGAATCAAGAAATATGACAACTTGTTGGTTTATCAACTGTTTCAAGCAGATTACAGGTCAGACACCTCTGCAATATATCCTGTCAATGAGAATTTCAAATGCTCAGAGCTTACTTGAAAATACCAACTACTCTATCGCTGAAATAGCTTCGCAGGTCGGTTATGAAAACTCACTCTATTTCAGCAGATTGTTTCATAAACAGACTGGTATGTCTCCGAAAGAGTACAGGAAGATGAGAAATAAAATATAATGGAATATTAAAATATTTGCTCATATACAAATAAGGCTTGATAATGATTGATCAAGCCTTTCTATTTTTTAAAATTCAAATCCGATATTATTGAGCCTTTCAATACGCTCACTGCTTAGTTTGCCTGTTTCATAGTCTTTTTTCACTCTGTAAACCCATTGACCAAGCGCAAAGCCATTCTGAGTTTTGTATTTCAATGGCACATCAAAATGACCATTTTCCTTGTAAAACTGTTCCAGCCTGTGCAGATTGTCGTAGAAAGCTTTTTCTTTGGCGTTCCACACCATTCCAACAGCTTCAAGCTGTCTAATGTACGATTCACTAATGGTACCAGCCTTATATCTCGAACGTATAACCGGCAGCCATGCACTTAAACGATAGCCATCATCACATACATAATCTTTAGGAATATTAAGATGTCCATGTTCCTTGTAAAAATGTTCAGCGTGGGACAACTCTGTTTGATTACGATATTCTTCATAATCCCATATCATGCCAATATCTTCAAGCTGCTTTATCTGTTCTTCTGTCAGCGCTTCGTTTTTATATCTTACTCTTAATTGTATAATCCACGAACCGAGCTTTTGCCCGTC
>JAZUJY010000003.1:0-1642 GCA_045643005.1 Oscillospiraceae bacterium
AACCGCTTGAAATCAAGGGGAAACAGGCTTTTGGGTTTACATAAAATCGAAATTTTATTTAGTTTTCCGGGTGGATGGAGAGTGGAAAGAGGGGGATTTTGGCTCTTATATAAGGGAAGAAACAGAAATTCCCCCTGTGGAGAAGGAGTGTCAGGATAAGTGTATGTAAGAGACAGTTTTAGATGTATGGGTGACAGTATGACGGCAGTGAGTCGTCCATAGTTATAATAGCAGCTTTTTCTTGACATAGACAGTAATAAACAGTATCATTTTATCAGGACAGTAATAAACAGTAATAAACAGTAATAAAAATTGCAGACAGTAATAAACAGTAATTTTAGAAGCGCATATGAAAAAGATCAATCCATATTCAAAGACATTTGGGAAAGTTCCTAAAGAAAATATTGCAAGAATATCAATAATAGACCGGATATGCGAAGAGTTTAGCAGCGATAATCCGGAAAGCCAGATATATGTGCTGACAGGTATCAGGGGATCCGGAAAGACGGTTATACTGACGGAAATTGTTGGATCGATACAAAAAGAAGATAATTGGATCTGTGTGGAGATCAATTCTTCATCAAATGATATGCTTAAAAATCTTGCGTCTCAACTGTATGCCCAAAAGTCAGTTTATAATCTGATAATACGTTCTAAAATTAATTTTTCTTTTTTAGGTTTAGGGGTTGAAATAAAAGGAGAGCCGCCGATAACAGATTATGCTACTGCTGTTGAGATAATGCTTAAAAATATAAAAAAATTCGGAATGAAGGTTCTGGTTACGATCGACGAAATGGTAACATCGGAAGCGACAAAGGAGTTCATAAAACAGTTTCAGATATACATTCGCCATGATCTTCCAATCTATCTTGTAACAACCGGATTGCCCAAGGATTTTGAAAAGATGAAAAATACGGAAGGGATGACCTTCATGTATCGGGCGCCGCGAATTCAATTGGAGTCGCTTAATAAAATTGAAATTGCAAACAGCTATGAGCAAAATCTAAAGATTACAAGAGAAAAAGCTTTAGAAATGGCCAAGTTTTCCGAAGGGTATTCATTTGGTTTCCAAACCTTGGGATATATATGTTCAGAATCCGGATTGCCGTATACTGATCCGGTTGTATTAAGACAGTTTGATCATGAAATGTATGAAAAGGTATATATAAAAGTCTGGAGTGAAACTTCAAATCAGGAAAAAGAATTCATAGCCGGAATCGCAAATGCAGAAAGCTCCAGAATTGAAGATATCAGAAATTACCTAGGTGTAGATAATAATCATTTTAATCCGGTAAGAAAAAAACTGATTGATCAGGGCATAGTAACATCTCCCAGTAAGGGATATCTTGTATTTACACTGCCCCGGTTTAAGGAGTTTGTAAGAGATATATATACTCTTGAATAATGTTCGTATAATGCTTATATACTGTTTGCAATACTTGAAGAAAGCTTGTGTGGGGATGAATTTATGGGTAATAAAATCTATATTTCTGTCGATGGCGGAGGAACAAAGACAGAATTCTGCATTTACAATTCTGAAACCGATGAATATTCATATGCATTTTACGAGGGTTCAAATTATAAAAATGATGATGATCGTGAAGGCAAGATGGATATTGGAAGCCAGTTTCTGAAAACACTG
>JAZUJY010000004.1:0-2431 GCA_045643005.1 Oscillospiraceae bacterium
TTTGCAGTTGTTGTTTTTCCACAGCCCTTTGGTCCCACGATTAATGTTGCACCAAAAGCCTCGAGCTTTAGTTCTAACGCGGAATCAGTTATTCGGTTGCGATATATCTTTTCTGTATTATCCATATGTTATTCACCTCAAGGATGATTATACTTCATTTAACATACATGCGCAATCCTGTTTTACATTTATGAGCTTGAGCACCTTACACATATGTGATATAATATTTTACAGATTTGTGGCGGCAATTTGAACTCTGAATAATCCATAAACATCCTCCATTCTGCACACTCTTTGCTGCCCCTCTATCCGATTTCACCACAAAGGCTGCCGCAATGCGACAGCCTCGTATTAAAAGATATCAATAGTATTTTATATTAGTAAAGCCCTCCCGCCTCATATAGGTTTCGGCATATGAGCCGGATTTTACAAATATTTCTGCTGAAATATCACAGCCATAAAATGCCCAAAAGTCAATGACTCGTAAAAGCCTGGACGGAGTAAAGTTATTGTCAGTTAGAGAAGTTGAAATGCACTTATGAAATGGTTTAGACGTCTTTATTATATGATTCGTTTACCTTTTGTCAACAACAACAAAAACCGCCCAATACTTAGGGATCCCTAAGCGTTGAGCGGTTTTTGCATTACCCGATAGTCATAAACATAAATTTACAACCCTTGTCGTAATAAGGTTTGACATGTCGATAGATATATCTTTCCATTTTTTCGTTAGTAGGCAAAAACCAATAAGTAACTGCCAATCTGTGGAATAATAGACTTTTCTAACCGTGCGTTATCATTAACGGCAAAATTCGCCAGCTCGATTCCTGTATAGGTATCGAACCCGCTTAAAAATCCACGACTTACTGTAATCAGTCCAGTTCTAAGTGTAAAATAAGCAGCTATCTGCATTGTATCCCGACGTCTAATTAAATACGTTCGAGCAACGCCTGATTTCTCGTCCTCTTTGGCGTGTTGTTTTAAATAAATCTCCAACCCTTTACCAGTCTCTTGTTTCACCAAAAATTGCGACAAATCATCTTCTTGTTTGAGGTGCTGAATTGCAAAAAATTCATTGTCAAAATCGCGTAAATCCATATTATTTACTTACATAGAAGAGCTTATGTGTTTTAGCATACTCCTCAAATGTTTTAACCTCTTCTTCCAGCGCTGCTTTGTTGAGCTTTGGTGCCGAATTTAACAAATCGTTGATTCGATTTGCGGTCCTACGTGAGCACCACTTGCCTCTGAACGGTTTCGCTCTTAACATAGTATTCACCTCCATGTTTTCTCCCTTCTGCCGTATATATCGGCTTAATATATTCTTTGTTATATATCAACAGCAGAAAGTTGTGACACTCCCTGCTGAATAAGTTCACACAGGGATTGCCCCCCTATTTTCTTTTGTTCTTTTGCTCCCAATGTCTGTAATAATAGTATTATGCCATACAGGAGAAATTTTTTCTTTTTATTGTATCACAGAACCTGCTCAGATACAATAAAACCGGCAAATAATCCAACGATTCATTGCTTCATTAAATAATACAAAACATTTCACTTTCAGCATTCATTGAAGAACACATACGCATAAAAATACTGACACAATTATAATACTACGATTTTCCTCCATTTTCAATATTTCGTGGTGTTTTATACTGTTTTAATACTTCTACAAACCCTTAATAAAGCCCTATCTGTTCCATTATTGCGAGCATCTTCCGTACCGTCTGTCCCGGTATTGTTGCCTGAAACCTGTCTATATAGGATGCTGCCTCATTTCTGGTTTTTGTAATTACATCTCCCGCGCTGAATTCCCTTGCAAAGCAGTCATCCGTTCCCGTTGCCGCAAGGCTGTTCCTGCTGTATCTGACAAGCTCGATTATCCTACCTTCGCCGTTGTTCCTTACATACACCCTGAGCTTGCACATACGGTCCGCACCCGTCCCCGATGACGTATATTCGCTTCAGCACATCGGTGTCATAGTTCTTCCTGATATAGTCATCGACAGTCTTCCAGAACTTCTTAACCCCGTCTTTACCTTCATAGAGGCCGCTGAAATAAACGGGATTCAAGAGTTTCTTTCTGTCCTTGCCGTCCTCTACTTTGTCCTCAAAAATATATGCAAGCCTGCCGATCAGTGTGCCGTTTGCAGAGTTGTCCCCATAACGTCCGTACTGCTCGGCTATGTGGTCCTCATCGGTTTCGATAAAGAGTATTTCGCATTTCCTCTTTTCTTCAGCCTCGGTGTTATGGATTTATCTTACCATTTCCAAGAAAGGCACTCCCCATAAAATTTATTCCTCAACTGACAAAATCTTTACTCCGTAAAAAAACTGTAACAGCAACAAGAGCATTTCGTACCAAGGTACAAAACGCTCTTGTTTGCCATTTACTATGAACTTTTACAGACTCACGTCAATGTTCAGTCAC
>JAZUJY010000005.1:0-1555 GCA_045643005.1 Oscillospiraceae bacterium
TCATTTGAAATAAACTGTTTATCATAAATATCCTGTAATTTTTCTCATTCTTACTCCTCCGGATTTCTTTCGATAAAAACGCCTTATCGGTAACGAGTCCAAATGTTTTAATATTTGAGTCTCATCGCCTAGACTCTTTCATAGTCATTCAGATACTGTAATATTCCATTAAATACAGTGTTGATGTCTTCGTCTATCCAGCGTTTATCACTGCCGTCAACCTTTTGCCTGTATGCAGGATTACTGAATACTTTTTCAACTCTCTTGATAATATCGGCCATGCTGTTCTCACGCATTCCCTTATCAGAAAAAACATATGAGTCCAGGCATACAGCAAGCTTAGCTTTATCAATTCTGTCTTTGTGATAGTACATGTCAAATATATCTTTATATCTGGTACTGAAAGTTCCAAACTTAAGAAGAGACCTAAGTTTTTCCGTAAACATCTGCTCTTTTGAATTAATAAGCAGTGAAGCTCCTTTGTCATCAAATGCTATATCAAAACAGTATTCTTCCTGCTCTATCTCAAATCGTTTATGAACGCCCAAATCAATCTTGCTTTCTATTTTGGTTCCGGTTTCATCGGTAATGAGAATCCTAACACTCTTTCCTTTATAATCCTGCTGGTTAAGTTCTGTAATCTGACCTTTTCTTTCTATACGAATATCGGGTACACAGTTAATTTTCCGGATAAAATTATCAATTGATTCATCGGATAAAGAATACTTAATAAAATCAATATCCATATCCTGAGTCGCTCTTCTGACATTTCCTGTAATGCTGCGCATCACGACTCCGCCTTTAATTGTCACGTTTCTGGATAAACTGCTGTCGGCAATTCCTTTTAATACAATATCCTGGCAAACTTTAGCATTTGCGTCTTCATAAGAATAGCCTTCCTTTTGTACTTCCTGTATCATTTCACGTAAGTTCATTAAAAAACCTCACTTTGAATTACATTCATAACCATCTTGGTCTTCGGCAGTTTCTCTGAATACTTTTCTATCAGCTCGAAATCAAGATCATAAATAATTCTTCTATAGTTCCCAAGTATTTCTTTATAATAATCAAATGGCAGTTTCGACTTGTTCCTGATCAGCTCAATCAGCAATCTCTCTTTGTTAAAGATACGTATTTTTTCGCCATTATATTCTATGCAGTCTCTGCCCACCTGCATACTATCGTAGTTATCAAATATCTGCTTAACATTACTATCCGATATTTTTGCCGCGTCTTTATCCGTCTGCAAATAGTATTTACTTGGAATAGTATCTGTTAATCCGTGATAAAAAAACGCACTGTTAAGTGTAAAAACTGCTTCCGGGTATTTTTTCATTACCACAGCATTTCCAGACACATATTCCTTATCCGAATATAAACCTTTCGATAATTTATATAATTCCTTATTCTTCAAGGCTTTCTTTATTTCGTAATCCGATTTACATCTTTCCAGACACTCTGCATATGTGAATAACATTTGATTGCCACCC
Organism: Oscillospiraceae bacterium; assembly: GCA_045643005.1. GTDB lineage: Bacteria > Bacillota > Clostridia > Oscillospirales > Ruminococcaceae > HUN007. The sequence goes on from JAZUJY010000005.1 coordinate 1,491, forward strand.
TGTGTTTTGGTATTTATCCGTAAATTCTATCGTTTTACGGACTTTTACTTTAATATTGTAGCATC
>JAZUJY010000006.1:0-6985 GCA_045643005.1 Oscillospiraceae bacterium
GAGCAAAATAATCGGGAAGTTGTTTTTCCATTCCTTCTCGCTCTTCATCACTTATAGAGCCAAAATCATCTATCATATATGCAATTCGCATTCTTATCAATTCATCTATGTCAGACAAATCTGCTTGTCCGAAAACAATAATCATATGAGTCCTCCTCGTATAGCCAAGTTTACTAAATAAGAATTTACCTACTTCTTCCGCCCTTCTTTTTTCTTACTAGTCTTGTAAATACCCTTATTTTAATTCGACACATACTATTTCTGGATAATTAAATAATCTTACAGGTATTATACTATTCCCCAAACCACGACTTACTATCATTGTTGTATCATTAATTTTGTATTCACCATCTGATACATAAAAAATAAAACAAAACAAACACATACAAAACCAAATATTAAAAACCTTCTGTGTTTTTTGTTTTTAATTTTATATAAAATCCACATATCAGCTGTATTATCCTTTCAACGAAAAATTGGAATTTAGCAGATGCTTACATTTCTGAAATATTGAAGTATTCCATCGCAGCCTCTACGCATTCTTTTATCAATTCTTCGTGTTTCTTCAAAGCTCTGCTTTTAACAAGCAGAGCTTTGAAACTTCTGAATCAAATCCTCTTATATATTTCCTTGTTCAATACAAATACCCATTTTAATATGTTTTATCAAATTACAATTATTCTAAATACATTATCAATAATATAATCATAACACATATCTATCCTCGTTTCAAGACACAAACAAGCCGGCTCCCGTCAACAACTGACGAAAACCGGCTTACTTATACTAATACTACTCTGAATATCTTCTGCATAACCTCTTCCTTCGGCGGGGTCTCCTCCCTGATTTCTTCAGCCTTCTGAATCCTTTCCATCTCGTTGACAGCATCGTCAAATCCTAAATGCGTATAAACATTAAGCGTATCTCTATTATTAAATGGGAACAAGCAGCTTGATTTGACGAAGCTTTTCAAAATATATATGACAGTAAAATGCTGTTTTATAAATTACTGATGCTGAAAAGGGAGAAAATCAACCCCTTCTGATTATTAATGACGCTGAAACATATGTTTGGAAAAATATTTATTGAAAAATGTGTTTGTTCATGGTAGAATTGATGTAATAATTGATTTAAATCGTCATTTATATCAGTTATAAAATTGTGAAACTGATTTATAAGTTCAGCAATATTTGTAATCAGTTGATTGCATTTGATTATACTATGTGGTATACTAAGTATAGAGAATTTTTTTTACTATTAAACAGGAGGAATTTTTATGGCAAATTCATTAGTTCAATTTAGAGAAGATGATATAACTCGTATAAAAGCAATTCAAATTTGTGAACAGTTGGGAATGGATTTACCAACGTATTTAAGGATATGCATATCACGACTTGTTCAGGAAAATGGAATTCCTTTTGCAATGAAAATTAACAGTAAAACTTTAAATCCAGCAATTCAGGCTATGAAAGAAGCAAGTAGAATAGCAGAAGAAAATGGTATTTCTGATATGACACTTGATGAAATTAATGAAGAAATAGCAGCAGCAAGAGAGTGATATGTCTATGAAATATTACGCTGTTATTGATACTAATGTAATTGTTTCTGCTATGTTGAAATCAACATCAGTGCCAGGAAATATTCTGGAGTTTGTATTTAATAGAACTATTATTCCTTTGATATCAGGCGAAATCATAGCAGAATATCGAAATGTATTGAGTCGACCTAAATTCCATTGGTCAGACGAAATAATAGAAAATGTTGTAAGTGAAATAGAGAGAATAGGTATCGATATTTCACCGGAATCTATAGACATTGAATTGCCAGATCCCAAGGACAGAGTTTTCTATGAAGTCACTATTGAGGGAAGAAAAAGTGAAGATGTGCATCTTGTTACAGGAAATATCAAGCATTTCCCAGAAGAGATATTTGTAGTTACACCTCGCCAAATGCTTGATATTGTTATAAACGTTACGGAATAATTTTTTTTAATTTTTCTTTAAAGCAAAAAATGCCCGAAGGCAAAGCTCAAAAATATTGAGTCTGCCTCCGGGCATCGTTTTATCTTAACATCTCATTAACTTTATTCTGCACCGCTTCATAGTCGTAACCTTCAGCTGTAAGTCTGGTCTTTCTCTCAGAACCATTACCCCACATTCCCTGAATTACTTCCTTTGCGATAGCTGTATAATCCTTCTGCTTTGTAAACTTCGCAGTTCCGTTTTCATCGAAAACTGTATAACCTTCAGCAAGGCTCTGACAAGCATAATTTCAGCAAAACAAGTGATGCACAGGACGCAAGAACAGCCTGCTGAATCATTCAAGTATTTCTTCCAGTATCATTACAGATGATTCGACCATCTTCGGACAAATTTTCGTAAAGCAATTATGCTCCACAGCATATTTTTCTCCTTCGGGAGTAGTAATATCACATCCCAACAATTCATTGCATATATATGAACCGTTTGCTTCCTTAAACTTTTCCAGGAACTGAACTGTCTTATTATTGGCATTTGCTCTGCTTTCAAGATCAGTTTTATCTGACTGTCCGTATTTCATTCCAAGCACCATCAGGGCACCTGAACAGGCACCACAGACTTCCCCTTTTCTCATTCCGCTGTTAAAACAATATGAAATTTTAAGCGCCTGTTCTTCAGTTAGTCCTAATTCTTCTGCATATGAAGCAAAAACAGACTGAGAACAGTGAAATTTATCATTAAAATACTGCAATGCTTTTTCTTTATGTGTCATTTGTTTTTTCACCCTTCCATTTCTTTTCTAAGACGAATAATATTCTTTTCAATCAAGGCTATAGTATTTCTGAATTCAGCATCACTCTGTCCTGTCGGATCAGTAAGTCCCCAGTCCTCATCAAATGCTCTGCCAATAAACGGGCATCCGACACCGCAGCCCATTGATACAGCAATATCAGGTTCGGGAATATCAGTAATCAGCTTTGAATACTGCGTTTTTTCCATATCAATGCCATAAATCTCTTTCATAATCCTGACAGCATCCTGATTAATCTGCGGCTTTGTTTCTATTCCTGCTGAATAGCTCTCAAACACATCTGATGCAAGATGCTTTCCAAGTGCTTCAGCAATCTGACTTCTGCATGAATTGTGCACGCAGATAAATGCTACTTTTTTCATCTTAATATCCTTTCAGAAGCTCGATAACTTCCTTTGTTTTAAGCACCTTTCCGTATGCAGCAACCTTTTCATTTACTACAATTGCAGGCATTGACATAACACCATAGTTCATGATAACTTCCATATCTGTGATGTACTGAACATCAGTTGCGATACCCATTTCTGCAACTGCACCGATTACGTTCTGATACTGATCATGACACGACTTACAACCCGCGCCCAGAATTCTGATACAGCAAATTCCATCAGTTTTACTTCCACAGCATGAATCTGAAGCATTTTCTGCATTTGTTTTTTCACTGCAGCAGCATGATACTTTTTCTTCTTTTTTCTTTCCGAATAATGACATAATAAATACCTCCTGAATTTTTTATATAATTACACCCTGAATCATATTGAAGAAATAACCCACAATAATAATTCCAACGGTGCATATAGCGATAAATATACCGAGAAGTTTAGGCTTGATTGCCTTTTTCAGCATAATCATTGACGGCAGGGAAAGTGTAGTAACTCCCATCATAAATGACAGAACAACGCCAAGTCTTGCTCCTTTTCCGAGCAATGCTTCTGCAATAGGAATACATCCGAAAATATCAGCATACATCGGAACACCTGCAATTGCTGCAATGATAACTCCGAACGGATTTCCTGTTCCGAGAATCTTTACAATAAGGTTTTCAGGAATCCAGTTGTGGATAAACGCACCAATTGCCACACCGACAAGCACATAAGGAAAAACTTTCTTTGCGGTTTCAAGAACCTGTTCCCACGCATATTTTATTCTGTCTTTGAAATGCAGTTCATTCTGTGATACGTTAAGTGCTTTTCCGTTTCGGATGAAATCAGCGACCTGATTTTCAAGGTGAAGTTTTTCAATCAGCGTACCTCCTGCAACAGCAATCACAAGTCCTACAATTACATAAACAATTGCAATCTTCCAGCCAAAGATACTCATAAGAAGTACAAGTGAGCCTAAATCCACCATTGGAGAGGAAATCAGAAATGAAAATGTAACTCCAAGCGGAAGTCCTGCACTTGTAAATCCCATAAACAGAGGAATTGATGAACATGAGCAGAATGGTGTTACTGTTCCAAGAAGTGCGGCAATGATATTTGCACCGACTCCATGAAATCTGCCAAGAATTCTCTTTGACCTTTCAGGTGGGAAATAGCTCTGTATGTAGGAAATCAAAAGTATCAGAAATCCAAGAAGAACCATGATTTTGATTACATCATAAAGGAAGAAATTGATGCTTCCTCCGATTTTTCCTGATGTGTCAAGTCCGCAGTTTTCAAGAAGATTCTGAATCACACGATTCAGCCACTTCATTCCAAGAACTTCATTCTGGATGAAATTCCACCCATTTTGCAATACATTCATAGTAAAGCTCCTTTCATAGAAAGATTGAAATATATCTATATTAAAAGCGAAGATTAAAGCCGAATAGTCGGCTGATAATCTTTATTTGCATTTACAGTTATTTGTACATTCGTTTGTTTTTGTCAGTAATTTCAAAAGCTGTATTGCATTCTCTGAGCCTTCCGCTGAAATAGAATAATGCATCCATTTGCCTTCTTTTCGTGATGAAACTATCTCGCTGTCACAAAGTATTTTCATGTGATGTGAAAGAGTCGGCTGTGTTATATTCAGCTCCTCAAGTAACTTACAGGCACAGATTTCTCCGTTCTGCAAAAGCTGTAAAATATGGATTCTGTTTTCGTCACCCAACGCTTTAAATATCAAAGCTGATTTTCGTGTATTGATTTCCAAAATTAACACCTCGATACATTGAAAAATGTCTATGTATGTATTCTATCACACATATTGATATTTGTCAATGGGTTCAAATAAAAAAACAGGGCCACCTAAGAGAAAAATATCATTCTCTCAGGTGACCCTGCTCTTATCTTAACATCTCATTAACTTTATTCTGCACCGCTTCATAGTCGTAACCTTCAGCTGTAAGTCTGGTCTTTCTCTCAGAACCATTCCCCCACATTCCCTGAATTACTTCCTTTGCGATAGCTGTATAATCCTTCTGCTTTGTAAACTTCGCAGCTCCGTTTGTATCGAAAACTGTATAACCTTCAGCACAGGCTCTGACAGCATTATCGTATACGGCATACGCACCTGTCTGAGACTTAACATCAGGCCAGCTCTTTCTTTGAAGGCTTGACTACCTTGTACAGTTCGTGTCTTCTGGTTTCAACTCCTGGGCCACGCATTTCAAAAGGAATGACCACATTTCGTTTCTCAATGAAGGCGTTGTTCAGGTATGATCCGTCCATACCTGCATAGGATGAAGTACTGATTGTTCCGGTTGGAGGACTTAAGCCTTCAATCTTGGAAAACATTATGCGGTTAGCTGTTTCAGAGAAAGTAAGCTGTCTGCCGGATTCGTTTTCGAGTATTAAGGTGTAGAACATGGTTTCACTTCCTTTTGAAATTGTAGTTGACATTAATGAGAATACTATGATAGAATTAGAACAACGAATATGAATTTGACGCTGAATTTTTCTTGATAGAGATGTATAAAAGGCGAATAAGAATTTTTTGAGATGGTATGTTCTGGTTTTTTCGTTAGACAAACAGTGTCCAATGGTATTGGACATAAACAGAGAATGCGTGAATTTAGCGAATTTTAGAAGATTCGCTGTCTATGGTAAAGACATTTTTTATGTTTTTATGTAGAATATAGTCATCACAAATATGGAGGCTATTTAATGGATATGGTAAAGATGGGAAGCTTTCTTGCAGAGCTTCGAAAAGAACATAATTTTACACAAGCAGAGCTTGGAGAGAAATTAGGAGTTACAAATAAGACAATTTCTCGCTGGGAAACAGGAAGTTATATGCCACCTGTAGAGATGTTAGAGGAACTCAGTAATATGTATGATATGACTATTAATGAACTTCTGAGCGGTAAAAGATTATCCACAGAAGAATTCAAAGAGATGGCAGAGACAAATATTAAGGTAACATTGAAAACAAGTGTATTTAGCGTAAAAGAAAAAGCAGAGTATTATAAGAAAAAGTGGTTAAAAGACCATTTGGCCATTATGGTACTTATCGGAATCTTTATTTTAGGAGTTTTTGCTGCAGGATTTATGATGCGAGAATCCTTAATAGGATATTTTTCTCTTTTGATGCTTGTTTTGGCACATGGATGGAGAAATAATACTATGATGGCATATGTCGAAAAAAATGTGTATGGTGAGAAAGACACTAATTAATTCTGTTTGCCATGTGTGGTTCACCTCCGTTCAGGGCAGAAAAAATGCAGCCCCGAAGGACTGCTCAGTGTATATTCAGTTAATGAACTAAATCAGAACTTATCTGTATTTTTCCAGACGATACATCAATCCATCTTCGGGTTCGGCATTTCCATTTTTATAATCATAACCCATTTTTCGGTAAAAATCAACCGCTGTAAGTGAAGCGGGGATTTCAATTCGCTGCGCTCTTAAAAAGTATTCATCTTTCTCTAAAGTCTCAATCAGTTTTTTTCCAAATCCTTGTCCTTGATACTCCGGTAAAACAAATATGGTCAGCAGAATACTCTCGGTGAGGCTACCCCAGTATCCAGCTATTCCGCCTGTTCCTATGATACGTTCTTCATCACAGATCACATACATATGCCGTTCTTTTGAAGCCTTTATCAACTCGTTTGCCGAATGAGAAGCTACATTAAATTCTATGTACTGCTCGGAATAATCTTTGCTGTTGCTTACACGCAGAGTTTTTTCAATGACCAAAGCGGTTTCTTCAGCATCCTCCGGCTTGAATAACCTGATCTCCATGTTGTGTTACCTCGCTAATTTCCAATTTA
>JAZUJY010000007.1:0-11070 GCA_045643005.1 Oscillospiraceae bacterium
TTATATTTATTTGATTATTGTTATATTATTATCTGCAATCATATTAAATTCTCTTCTCTTTTCACTTTTTAAGCGTAATTGAATCAAGTACTATTATTAAGAAATTTATATATTATTAAAGATAATAAGATTCAGGAAAATATAGTAACTAATGATATGAAACAAAATAAATCCTTATGTTTTGCTTATGATTTTGATAATGAACTTGAAGCAGTGCTTTATTCGAAATATGGTGATGTAAGCATTAAATGCAATAACATCAACATAAAAGGATATATGCACCATTTGGAACTGTCGAACTTACGGCAAATGATATAAATATTAATGGTGCTGTTATCGCAAAGAAAGTAATAATAAATGGAAAAAACAAAGTAAATCTGAATTGCAATAATTATTTACCTGAATTTATCGGCATTGACTCAGAAAGTATGATAATTCCTTATGAAGACTGGGATTATATGCCGATAAGGAATGATTCATTTTTCCCTGACATAGTTGAAGAACAGATACTAGAAGATCCGCTGTTGGTTGATGATAAATGGCTGTATGATTATTATGGTGAAGAAGTAACTGAAGAGTATGCAGAATCAAAAGAAGATCTGGTTAATTATTTATATATGAGTCAGATCGATGATATTGATAATTATGATGAAATAATAGATGTTCTTTATGATGCATCAGTAAACGGAACATCAGAAAATATTAAACTTGAAGCATCGGTTAATAAACCCATTACATTAAATGTATATGGAAATAAAATAACTGTTGAAAAAGAAAAAAAAGCTACATATGATTATCCAATAGGTCCGCCGGAAGCTCCTGAAATATATGTTTATAAGACTGATGACGGAAAGAAAATCAAGAATATCAAAACATATCTTGAAATGGCCGTTAGTGGCATTCTTGGAGTTGGAGCAACTATTAAGACAGCTGTTGAAGGTGTGGCATCAACAGTGGTATTGGGAAGTTCAGTAATAACATTTTTAACAGATACAGCAAAAGATATTTTAAGTAAACTGAGTTTGAGTACAGGAGGTGCTGAAGAACAAACTAAGCTTGTTGAAGAAGCTTTTGCAGATTCAATTAACGAAGTTGGCGATAAAGAATTATTTGGATATAAAGTGAAATATGACGATGGAAGTATATTAATAAGTTCTGAAAATTTTGATTTTCGTTTTATTGAATCAGAAGGGAACTGGAAAGTTTCACTGGAAGTAAATGATAAAGAAATATTATCAAATGTTTCAATTGATAATATTTTTAAATCAGATGAACCAAAGATTTCTACTGAACCTATTTTGTCTAAAGAAAATAGAATGCTTGAACCTGAAGGTATCAGGAGTATTCGTAAAGCTGATGGTATTAAAGCTGAGAATCAAGCTGCACAGATTCTATGTAATTACGGATATGAAGTGGAAATTCTTCCTGAGATTAATGGAGAAATGGGAAATGGATACGGAATAAAACCAGAATCCAATCCGGATTGGTTGATAAATAAATCTATTGATTATGGATGTAGAAATATAAATGGAGAGGCATATGGAGGTAGAGTATTTGATTGTTATTCACCTTCAGGAAACATAGATAGTATTATCAAAGCAATGCATAAAAAATTGAAAAAACAATCTAAAAGATTAGTAATAAATTGTGTAAATTTATCAGATGAAGATATTGAAGTTTTAATAGAAAATATTTATAGTCAATTAAAATACAAATTAAAGAGTGCTGAAGAAATAATAATTATTATTCCGGACAGTCATGGAAAAAATCCCGATTATAATGACGTTATAAATTATAAGATTACACATATTAATATATAAAAAATGGTGATAAATATGTTTACAATAGATGAAACGAATATTTTAATGAATATTGATAAGCCAGAATATGAAATCGTCGAAAAGATTCTGTTAGAAATAGACTGTGACCTTAAAATAAACAGACATCATCAGTATGCTGTTTATTTTTCACAAAAGTATATTTGCAATTTAAATTGCTGTTTTGAAGAAGATGATGATTATTACGATGATATTTATTTTTATGGATCTGTATTTGGAGTAAAGTGTAATTGTTGTTTAAATTTTTCGACCTCAGCAGATGAAAAAACAGCATTTATTTTTTTAAGTAAATTATGTGAAAAAACAAAAGGTGATTTTGTATTTTTTACGATTTATGATGAAGTAATATTTGAGAGAAGAAAAGGAATAATATACGCAAATAAACATAAGAGTTATCATGAAGACGATGAATATTTTGCTTTTACCGGAATTTCAGATTGCTATGATCTCGTTCAGTTGGAACATCTAAATGGTTATGTTGAAGAGCATGAAACTCCTTTAAAAATCATAATGGACCTTGATGATATGATAAACGAAATCTCGTCAGTTCTGGCAGAAACAACAGGTTATCAGGAAATAGAAATATTTAAGTATAATAATCCAGATAACGATTTTGATAATAAAGACGAAAGTAATACAATTATCTCATGCCCTTTGTTTTTTGTGTGCCTGCATAACAGAAAAGATAGAAAAACGCAGCAATCTAAAGTTAATTTACGTGTTCGAGTTTTTGTTACAGAGAATTTAAAAGACAATAGAAAAATTTTAGCTGAGAAGTTTTTTGAAAGAATAAAAGAAAAATATACTTAATTTTATTAAACATATAACAGAAAGATCCCGTAAGTTCTTCTATCTGAATATTATCTTGCTTAAGAGTATGATTCTAAAAATCATATAACACAAAAGGCTCCCTTAAAATCTCATCAGCAATCTGGTCATAAGTATCCTTGTTTTTAGCTTTCATTACCAGCTCCTTTTCGAGCCTTTTGAGTTCCTCATCGATCTCAGTAATATCATCATCGCTTTCATCCGTGATGACCTTGGCGATATTTCTCTGCAGTACCTCAAGATAGTTCGACTTATCCCCAATGAGCCTGTTTTTCGCCTGAACGACCACATTCTCCAATACCTTTTCATTCACGGTTCGTGCATGGCATACACATCCCGTTGGTTCAAGTCGGCTGATGCATCTCCATACTATCGACTTGCAGCCTCTGTTGTTCCGGTGGATCCTTTTGAACAGCTCTCCGCACTCACCGCAGACGATGATCTGCGAGAAGCAGTGACAGTAGCTGTAATTTCTATTTTTACCGTATGATATTATATTGACAAATATCATATTTTGCTGTATAATTAAGTTCTGTAAAATATTTTTATATAAATCAGGTTTTTTATATACCTGAAATTTTTTAATACTGGAGAGTTTAATTAATGGTAAAAATGGAAAATTACCACCCGAAAAATTTACTAAACGATTGATTTCGGGAATTACAGCATTTGTTATGACAATATCAGCTGTAATTCAGACGGGAAGCAGTATGAAAACTGCAAAAGCAGCATATGAGATTACTGCAAAAAGAGTTTACGGAGATCTTAATGAAGACGGAAAAATCAATATCTTTGATTTGATGCATCTGAAAAACATCCTTTTAAATGGAGATAAGGAAAATAAGATGCTAAAATATGCTGATGTTGACGGAGATAAAGAAACATCCTTAGGAGTATATTATGAAAAAAGTATTTAAAATAAGCATATATGTATTTACATTAATGTTTATTGCAACTTTTATTTTGTTATTTTTTTTAAATGGAGAAATTTATATTTGTAATTCTTGTTTTGTAAAAATTAGAACAGTATTTTTTTTAGTGTCTACTTTGGTATTTTTGATATCAGCAAGTAGATTTATGCATAATAAAAAAATTCACGTATTTTTTAGAATTATTAGTTCTTTAGGATTTGTATTTTTATCATTCTATAGTTTTATATTATTACTTAGGTTTTCATTTTTTTCGGATATTGATATACAAAGGAATAAAACTATTAAAAATCCAAACGGCAAAGATATTTATGTTATACGTGTCTTTAAAGCTCCTCATTCTAATTATATAAAAATAGGTCAATTACATTACGGATTTTATTTTAATACAATAACAACAATATCTTCAAATGCCGAAACGATGAATATTAAAGAAACAGAAATAATTGATGATAAATTGATATTAGCTTGTGATATAGATTCAGTTGAAGGACACACAATAAAAGAGTACATTCTTGATTTATCAACAAATGATGTATTATCTAATGAAGATGATGAAGAAGACTATTAGCAGTCAAACTAAGTGCTTGATAATGATGTCTAAAAAATAAGGTCTGAAACAACGTAGATGTGTCGGTCGTTATTTTTGAGATAAAGATAGGGCTTTATTGGGAACAAATTCTATGATAAAATATATAGTAAAAAAAGAATTTTTCAATCTTGTAATGTAATTTTTGTAAGTGGTTGAAACGTCAGAAATGACGTCAAAAAGTGGTAAAATCATAACCTTTTTAGAGCTAATCATCGTATTTATCGAATCCGGAAAAAGAAAGCAAACATAAAACAGATTCTCTCTTTTTTTCAATAGATATATTAAATAATTTTTTCTATCTTCAATTATTCATCACTACAAAAAAATACATAAAACCATCGTTTTGTATAAAATACTGTTGAAAACCAAGTCGTAATAATATATAATTACTATATAAATATACGATTTGTTTGTATTGATGTTGAAAAATATACTTTTAATTGATGTATATTAAGTAATGAATCATTGTGCGAAGAAAGTACTTTAGCACATAATTTTTTTCAATACTTACAAATTAATTTCTAATATGAGAAAGTGAGGAATATATTATGGCTGGAGTTGGAGCGAACGGAAGTGTAACAGTACATCCAAATTGTGGAGAAAAGTGTTGTGTTGCTTGTGAGTACTGGACAGGAATAAGAGAAGTAACATATAACGGCACAGCAGCAACAAGCAGAGATGGTCAAAGTGCATTTTGTACCATGAAAAAGGAAAATACATTTCCTATTAATGTTTGTCGTTGTAATCCTAACAGCTTTAAAAAATGGTCATATCTTAAGTAGATTTGATTATTTCGTTTCGTTTAAAAAACACTTATATAAGATGTTAAATAACTATATCCCCCTTATGCCATAATCAACGTATAGATTATTCTTTCATTTTTTCAATAGATTTTTTAAATAAAATTTACTCTATTTAATTATATACAACTACAAAAAGCATGAAAAAACATCATTCTGTATAAAAAACTATTGAAAATAAAGTTGTAATAATATATAATTACTATATAAATACACGTTTTGTCTAATGATATAAGGGGGATTATTATGCGGATAGATAAAGCTTTAAACTCATATGTTGATTCAGGATTTCCAATAGTATATATAAATTCTTTTGAAGAAACAAAAGTTGATGGTATAATTGCGTCTGTTATGGGTGGACGTAAAGGTCTGGAATGGAACGGTTCAAAAGGATTCTGCGATTTTAAAACTAAACAAAACTTAATTCCTGCAAGTAGTCTTGCTGACACACTTAAACTGTTATGCGAAGACGATGAACTTGACAGGAAATTTTTTGTTATAAAGGATGCTCATCTGTATTTTGATGATCCGGTTGTTGTTACATGTTTAAAATATATAGCTCTTCAAATTTCCCAGGGACTGGATGCATCAGTTATTATTGTATCTTCAGTACTAAGATTTCCAAAGGAACTTGAAAAATTCATTACTATCCTTGAAATGGATTATCCTGATCAAAATGAAATAAAAAAACAGATCAAGAAATTTGCAGAAGAACAAGGTGTGGATATAATCGATTCTTTGCTGGAAGAAATGTCAATGGCATTCAAAGGACTTACAGAATTTGAAATAGATAACATTCTTGCATCAGCTTTAGCTGATGAAGGTATGTTTACCAGAAGCAGTCTTAAGCTTATTTTTGCTCAGAAACAGCAAATGATCATGAAATCAGGAATTTTAGAGATGATAACTCTGAAAGAAAAAGCAGAGGATATTGGCGGACTTGAAAATCTTAAAACATGGCTTATAAAAAAATCAAATGTTTTCAAGTCGATAAACAAAGCAGTGGAATTTGGTGTGAATATGCCTAAAGGTGTTCTGATTGCAGGCGTCCCCGGATGCGGAAAATCTTTATGCGCAAAGGTTACAGCACAGATGTTCGAAGTTCCTCTGATTCGTCTGGATATGGGTAAGATCATGGGCAAATATGTTGGAGAATCAGAAGAAAACATGAGAAAGGCTATAGCACTTGCTGAGGCTATTTCTCCATGCGTTTTATGGATCGATGAACTTGAAAAAGCATTTGCAGGAATAAACGGTTCAGGAAATGAAGTTACAGTACGACTGTTTGGGACATTTCTGACTTGGATGCAGGAAAAAACCAGTTCAACATTTGTTGTTGCTACAGCAAATGATATCACTCAGCTTCCACCGGAACTGATGCGTAAAGGTCGTTTTGATGAAATATTTTATGTTGGATTGCCTAATGAGAATGAAAGAAGAAAAATATTTGAAATTCATATCAAAAAGCGCAGAAAGCAGGATTATCCTTCAATAGAGATTAATGATTTGATACCTAAAACTCAAGGGTATAGTGGTGCCGATATAGAAGGTGTTGTAATTGATGCAGTAGAAAATGCTTATGTAGAAGGCAGTGACAGTTTAAAGACTAAACATATTCTTGATGCTATAGCAAATACACATTCGCTTTCTGAAATAATGAAAGAGTCTCTGACTAATCTTTCTAAAGAATATGAGAACAGACACTTTAAGAGTGCTTCTAAATAACACAAAATTATAATCAGGATTTTTATAAACTTATGAATTTGATTATATGAGGCTAAAAATATATTCGGTATAAATTCAAAATAAAGGTGATTACAATGATTGATAAACAAATACTTACATCCATACTTCATGATGCTATGTCAGATTATGCATCGCATGCCGAAGGAACGGAACCTGCTGCATGGCTTCAGGATTATCTCGGAAGAAAACTTCCGAATAAAAATGTTGTCGATATTAATTCTGTTTCAACTGAAATTATGTCAAACATATCTTTGATGGAAGATACGAAAGCAGATCTTGAAAAAGCTGTTCAGGCAGGGGTATCTGCTGAAAACTGGCTTGTTCGCAGTATAAATAGAGAAACTGAAGGCAATGGTGAAAAGGCAAAACTTGCAGTTAAGTTTTTTAATGGAATTACAGCTGCTGAGCATTCATTTGATGAAACGGTAGAAACATCTGTAATCGACATTGAAAATGAATCATGGAATGATTCTGACTGGAACGATTACAGGTTAAAAGATACGTTAAAAGGAGTTGCTGTTGAAGCAGGAAATGCTGGATTGCGTGAAATAGCATCAGAAACTTTTTTAAAAGCATCCGAGGAAGGTCTGAGTGCTGTTTTTGAAGATAAAAACTTTATTGTTGATATTTTGGATAAAGGTGCACAGACAGGAATGAAAGCAGCTCTTTCAGCCGGAATTGTAATCGCTGAAGAGCAAAACGTTATCCCACCGACATCTTTAAAAATAATAGCAGCTACTGCGCATAAAACAATTGAAAGTATGTCTTCGATAAGAGATGTAATAAAAGGAAAATCCACGCTTACAGATGCGATGGTTAAAATTAAAAATACTGCTGTATCAACATTCAGTGGAATGTGGAAGCTGCATAAAGGAAAAGCAAAGGAAGAAATAATTGAGGCGGTAGGCGGAACATTTGGCATAAAAGGCGCGATTATTTCCGGAATAGTAAATGGATTAACAAAAGAAAAGAAAGAAGAATCACGTTTTAAAACTGTAGTAAAAGAAATTGGCAAATCAGCTGTTTCATTCCTCACGAAAAAAATTGATCTGCCAATTTTCGGAAAGCTTAAAAATAAATTATTCAATTAGATTATATGATATAGGATTTGGAGGAAAAAATTATGGCACGTAAAATCAGATTTCCACTAACAATGAAAGATGGAGCAGAAGTTCGTACCCTTGATGAATTAAAAGAAAATTTTGATATGGAAGCAGTACTTGGATATTTTGCAGACGGAAAGCTTGCTACATGGCTGGCTGACAGATATTATGATGATAAAGCTGAAGCAGTATCATCTTTATCCACAGATACAACTGATTTAAATAAAAAATTATGTGAAATTCTTGAGGTTGAATATCAGGAAAATGAAAAGTCTGCTGATCTTGAATGTATAAAACAACGAAATGAGAAAATAAGATTTTTAAAAGGAATAACCGATGATACAAATATAATTAATAATCCTGATTTGGTTGCAACGAATTCAGATGAGTTATTTGAAATCCTTGATCAGTCACCAGATAAAGTATATCTTTACGGAGAACAGTATTCTATCCCTGTTGGAGCAAAAAACATAACTTATATAGGAATAAATAATCCAACAATATTAATAGAAAAGAACAAAACCATTCTTGACTATGATGAAGCCGGCATATCTTTTCAAAATGTAAAATACGGAGGAACGATTAGTCCTTATTTCACAGAAGGAGAACTATTATTTCTTAAAAACAAATATAAAGAAGCTTTTCCGTTGATAAAAAAAGCTGCTGAGATGAACAATCCTCGTGCTATGTATATTTTGGCTTGTTATTACAACAATTGTTATGAAGTAGTGAAGTATGATGAAAAAACAAGAAATGATTGGTGTCAGAAAGCTTTTTCATATAACGAACCGGTTTCAATGTATGGATATGCTAGTTGGTGTCTTGATAATGACAAAGATAAAGTGGTATATTCTAAAATATTTAATGACATAGAAGAAATGGCTAAATCAGGAGATATTTTGGCTGAATCTATTCTCGGCTATATGTATTACAATAGTGAAGGAGTTACAAGGGATAGAGCCAAAGCTTTGGAGTGGGGCAGAAAGGCAGCCGAACAGGGAGATCCGGCTGCACAGAATTTGCTTGGCTTTGATTGTGATACTTGGTGCAGAGCTACTGAAGCAATAGAGTGGTTTAGAAAGGCAGCCGAACAGGGATATGCAGTTGCACAGTGGTTTCTTGGAGGTATTTACTATAACAATGATAAAGCCAAAGCTATAGAATGGTACAGAAAGTCAGCCGAACAGGGAAATGCTAGGGCACAGAATAGACTTGGTGATATGTATATTAATGGTGATGGAGTAACACGTGATATAGCTAAAGCTGCAGAGTGGTACAGAAAGTCATCAGGGCAGGAATTTGAAATGTCTAATAAATGTTTAATAGGGAAAACTATTAATTTTGGCAAGTATGATGGAGAAAAATTGAAGTGGCGAGTGCTTGATATAGGAAGCGATAGCATATATGTACTGTGTGAAACAATAATATGTGAAACGGAATTTGATGATTCTATAAATAATTGGAATATAAGTTTAATAAGAAATTGGCTGAATGAAGAATTTTATAAAAGAGCATTTGATAATGATGAAAAAGTTAGCATAAAAGAAGTTAATAATGACAACGTGACTTTACTAAGTCAAGAAGAAGTAGAAGAACTGATGACAGAACAAGATAGAAAGGTTGCCTCTGATTGGTGGCTTCGCTCCACTGCTCCTAGTTTGGATGGCTATGCGTGTTATGTCTACAGTGGTGGCTCGCTTAAATGTGTCGAAATTGATTGTGTTCGTGGTGTACGTCCCGCTTTATATCTTAATATTTAAATCTTCAAATCAAAATAAAAATTTGCCTGAATGGCGGTCATACGAAAAAATTTTCGAGGTTTAAAATGCATAACCAAAATAATGATTTTGGATTAATAACAAAAGCCAAAGATCTATGTAGCTATATAATGACAATTACAATAAAATCACTGAAGCATTTTAGATATACCTTTGTATCAAGGGAGCAAATTCTTTCGTTGGATATAATTTGAAGAATCGTGTTATTTTATAACAGAAAGGCTCCCTATCACCTTAAAATGGTGGTGGGGAGCCTATTTTTTATACCAACTTAATTATAGATTTAACATAATATTTTTCGTGACGTTTTTGTTTTTTCATTAAGACCTATATGTTCATATGGTGAATAAGTTAAATTATTTTGCATATTGCAAATTTTCTGTTTCAAAACTATTTATTTTATCTTATAAATAATGTATAATAAAAAGTGTAATTTTCAAAAATATTTGATATAAATTATAATAATAAATGTTTTTGAAACAAGTTTTATTATAAGTCACAAAATCATTAAAAGAAAAAATATATAGTGGGGGAGTTTAAATGATTTCAACTTTAGATGATTTTATACGTGAATATAGAAAAATATGTGATATGGGATGGATCCGAACACATCGATCTGGACCTACAGGTGTTGGTAAAACTTTAGAAGACCTTCTAGGAATTCCAGAAAACAATATAGACGGTCCTGATTTTGGTGAGTATGAATTAAAATCTTGCCGTATCGACTCTAATAGTATGCTTACTTTATTTACTAAAACACCTCAACCGAAAGGTGCAGTAAATACCTTACGTTCAACTTTTGGCTATTCAAGTAATGCATATGATAACGATGAAAAAGTTCTTCATACGACCTTATCAGCCGATAAATATGTAACTATTGCAAATACGGGACGTGAATTAGGCATTGAATGTAGCCCTACAAAAATTTCTATTATTGACAGGCTTGGAGAACCATATGCATACTGGACAAAAGAAGAACTAAAAAAGACAATTGAGAAAAAGTATAAAAGTAAGTTTATTTACGCTTTTGCACAATCTAGAGGTTCAGGAAAAGACGAAGAGTTTAAATATGTTGAGGCGTATGAGGTTTCTGGTTTTGATTATCAATCATTTTTGAAAACTCTTGAAGATGGTAATATTTATGTTGATCTTAGAATAGGACAATATCATGGTGGTGCTAAAGACGGTCAAACACATGATCATGGAACTGGTTTTAGAATAAAAGAAGGGGATCAACATTTGATATTTGTAAATAGAAGAATAGTGTAATTTTTAATAAAAGAAATCGAATAGAATATAGAAATATGATAATTTCAGTTGCCGAATCAAACTAATTCGAATCAAAACTACCCGTAAAACGGGTAGTATGTGAAAGCCCTATAAGGGCTTGTTACTGACACTGCCCCTTAAGTGGGCTGAGAATAGGTCTACCAACTGCATTTCATTCTCAGTTACC
>JAZUJY010000008.1:0-1896 GCA_045643005.1 Oscillospiraceae bacterium
TGCGAAACTCTTATTGATTCCGGATATATTGATTCCCTTGCCTTAATTAATCTTATATCTGAACTTGATATCGAATTTGATATAGAAATTGCGTTTTCAGAACTGGAAGTTTGCAATTTTACCTCTGTTAATGCCATACAGGCGCTTGTAGAAAAAAAGGTTCAACTAAGTGGAAAATAAATTTAAAGCCAAAGAAATCTTCATAGTTGTTGCGTTGATCCTTTTTCTGATTCCAGGAATTTGCGCAACTTATTCTGGTATTCGTCATGCTGTTGAAAAATTCAGTAATCCAGATGAAAAAAATCAGGAAGTTTTGTTTGCTGAGGAATTTCCTTTTGCCGGTGCTGATACTAATTTTACAACCGCTGATGAAAGCACTTTATTAAGTAAATATTTGGATTTTTCAAATAAGTTGACCAACTATATAGATAAATACAGTGGTAAAAACAATATTATCTCTCCGTTCTTTTTGAATATTTACGGTAAAACGACTACTTCCCTTGGGAAAAAATTTATTGATGATACAGAATCATCTGTTATCAAGTTGGCAAACGGATATCTTACGTATGTATATCTATACTCACAGGAATCTATAGAAGATACAGCTGTATTAGAATTTAATGAATGGCTGGAAAAAAAGAACATTCCATTTCTGTTTGTAATGCCAGCTGAAAAATCAGATGACAGATATGCTTTTTATCCCAAAGGATTCCCAAAAGGTTATGCCGAAAACGAAAATGAATATTTGAACTACCTTAATGACAATGGGATTTCATTTTTGAATACAAGTGAATTGCTCGTTTCTGAAAACAAAGATTTTTATTCATGGTTTTATAAAACAGATCATCATTGGAATGTTCATGCTGGATTTTCAGTTGCAAAATCAATATCACAAAAACTTAAAACAGAATTTGGACTACCAGTTGATACTGAAGTTCTTAACAAAACAAATTTTAACACTATTACATACGAAAATATATTTCTTGGAAGCCAGGGAAAAAAAGCTACGTATGGATATATTTCTCCAGAATCTTTTGAAGTATTCTATCCTATTTTTGACACAATATTTTCAATAGAAATACCTACAATGATGATTAACCGGACTGATACTTTCGAAAATACGCTGATTGAATCTGAAGCTTTAAGAGCTGATAATATTTATACAAATAATGCTTATGCAGCGTTTTTATATGGAGATATTCCTCTTATAAGAATTCATAATCTAAATTGTAAAAACGGAACAAGAGCACTTATGATTAAAACTTCAGATGCAAATGTAGTTGATACATATCTAGCCTTCACTGTTGAATATCTTGATATTATTGATCCACGTAATTTTGACGGAAGCATAAGAGCTTTCATAGAAAAGAATCATCCAGATGTTGTAATGACATGCTCTTATCCTTCTAAAGAGTTGAATAATAAAATGCTGGATATTAAATAGGCTTTCAGAGGTAAGTTATGAGTATAGTTTCATCATCATTTCTGTTTTTATTTCTTCCGCTGTCTGTTCTCATATATCATCTGATTCCAGCAAGTAAAAACCAACTTTATAGAAATATTTTTCTTGTTCTAATCAGCTTGTTCTTTTATACATGGGGAGAACCATTTTATATTTTTCTGCTGCTGCTTCTCATTCTGTTCGTTTATGCTGCAGGAATATTTATTGACGGAAAACAAAATACAGTATTTGCAAAGATAATCGTATTTCTTACGGCTGTTTTAGGTGTCGGAGTCATCGTTTATTTTAAAAAGCCACATCTTGGAATGAGTTTTTTTGTCTTTTTTGCTGTTTCATATGTTGTTGATATTTACCGAGGGAAATGTAGTTCTCCAAAAAACTTCTTATATACCGCTTTATATTTATCAGCATTTTTTAAAGTAACTCAAGGTCCA
>JAZUJY010000009.1:0-23474 GCA_045643005.1 Oscillospiraceae bacterium
ATCCGCTTGAGTACTATTTATCGAATTAATGGTGTTTAATACAGATGTAGCGCCGTATACGAGTTCCGTACGTACGGTGCAATGAGAGGGGCGAGGTTTAACCTCCCCCTACTCTATTTTATTGAAATTTTTTATTGAAAGATAAAAATCGTAATTGGTAATTTATGTAAAAATAATGCCGAATAGGGCGAAAAAATGCATTTCAGGGTATTTCTATTTACATCCGGTTTTCTGCATGCTAAAATCTAAGTACAGGAAAAATGTCAAAGAAAGGAAATTGATATGAAAAGAGAAATATTTATGAATGGAAAAGGTCTGGTATATGAACTTAATTATAAAAAAGTTAAAAATATCAACATTAGAATTAAACCTGACGGAACGATCATGGTTTCTGCAAACAGGCTGATCCCTCCTGAAAAAATTGATGAGATCCTGAAGAAAAAAGAAACTTCGATATGTGAGGCAATGAAAAAGCTGTCAGAAACAGGATCTTCAACCGAAGAGCAGAATTTTACAGACGGTTCAGAAGTATATTTTTTGGGTGAACCATTGAAACTGAAGCTTCTGTACAGTTCCGAGGAGAAATTTGCCGAGAAAAGAGATAATGAACTAATAGTATATGCTGATACCGGTGATCCGATGATAGTAAGGGAAAAGGTTTACGAATGGTATGATATGCAGCTTGAAACGATTTTTGAAGAAACCGGAAAAAAAGCATTTGAAAAGTACAGGGAATACATCGGAGAATGTCCGAAGTTTTCTTTCAGATATATGAAATCTATATGGGGAAGCTGCAGCCCTTCAAGAAAAAGGATCAGTATAAACAAAAACCTGATAAAATATGATTTAAGCCTTATAGAATTTGTTTTTTGCCATGAATTTAATCATTTTATTGCAGAAGATCATTCAGAAAGATTTTACAGAAGCCTTGAAGAACATTTGCCTGATCATGCATTAAGACGTGAAAGACTGAAAAGAGAAGCACGAAGGCTGGGAGACTGCTGATCCGGAGCATATCCTGTCAGTATATGAAAAAGGAAATCGCTGAACCTATTTTTTATTGACTTTTTTTGAATAATATGTTAAAATAAAATCTAAAATAAATATAAGAGGAGAAACGATATGAGTAAATTTTTAAGTTCGTTTTTGCTTGGCATATTAGTGCTGTCCCTTGCAGGATGCGGGGAAAAAGATAATAATTCTGACAACAGTGATATAGTAACTGATGTTACCTCAACTCAGGCTGTAACAGAGACGGGTATAACAGAAAAGTCAGTTACCGGCGAGACTACAGTCAGTGAAACAGGTGAACAGAAAGATAATTCAGTGACAACAACTGTTGCTTTGATCCAAAATGATGATGGGGAAATAATAATTATCGATGAGAATCATGATACGCAGATACAAAATTCTGTTTCGGATAACAGTCAGGAAAGCGTTGATGATCAGCCTGATATGAATATTGATATTTCTGAAGACGATGACGGTGTGATAGTTCTTCCGTTCATTCCTTTGGATTGATGACGACTTTTTGGGGGTTAAAAATGAAAAGAGTTAATAAATGTACTTGTATACTGGAATTTTTGATTTGCTGTTCTTTGATTTTTTCAAGCTGCAGCATTATACCGGAACTGCCGGAGGAATATGTGACGCTGTTCAGTATAAACAAAGATTATCAGCTTACTGCTTTAAACGACTGGAACGTTATTCCTGGAGTTGGCAAAGAGATCGCTGATTTCTCACTTTATTCAGAAGACAGAAAAAGAGAGTTTTATGCTTTCGCAGAAGACCATGTTATGTCCATTGCATATACATATGAAAATTTCTGTAATATTGTGATCAAAGACTGGTTTTGTGATGAACTTAATATAGTTTTTCCGGATACTTATTCTGAAGAAATTGCACTGGGACAGAAAGTCAGATGGTATGAAGATCATGATATCGTTGATGATAATCACGGTGGAAGAGATGACTATTTCTGCTGTGTTGCTGAGATAGGAGAGAAGGAAACAGATAAAAAATATTTTGTAGCATATGGATTCATTGATGAACTGGATCATGATGCAAAAGAAGAGTATCTCAATATGATCGATTCAATAAAACCTGTTTTATCTGATTGACGGACTGAACATAGCTGATTATTATTGTATTATTTAAAAAAAATAAAAAACGCCATATTTTATATGGCGTTTTTAATTTATTTATATTTTAGGATAATGAAAAAGTCTTGTTAAAAACAGCAACTATTAAAGCTGATTTTTGTTCGATATATTCAAATCTCTTTTTTTCTATGCTTTTATTATACAAAAAAATAATGGATAAGTCTATTGATTTTTACAATAATCTATTAAAAAAAACAGTCTGTTTTATTGGAATTTGTATAAAAAAGTGTATTTTTGATGCTGATTAAAAGCTAATTGTGAAAAAAATAAGGCATTGATCTGAAATGTTAAATATTGTTGTTTTTTGTTATGACAACACAGAGCTTTGAAAAAAAAAGAACAGCAATAAAAATTGCTGTTCTTAATAACATTCAAAATATATTGATTATTTGTTGAGCATCTTTGCAAGCTGTGATTTTTTTCTTGCAGCCTTGTTCTTGTGGATAAGACCCTTGGCAGCAGCCTGATCAACTCTCTTGATAGCGTACTTGATTACTGCTTCCTTGTCAGCTGAATTAGCGATTACAGCCTGATCAGCTTTTTTGAATGCTGTCTTAAGATTTGATTTTCTTGATTTGTTAGCGTCAGCTTTAACTTTATTTACTTTTACACGCTTCATAGCGGATTTGATATTTGGCATAATAAATAACCTCCAGATAATTTGAAATAAAAACGAATTTTAATTATTTTCTGAAAAAAATCGAAAATAAAATCAGAAAAATAATATAAGATAACAAGCAGCAGACACGAAACTGCTTTGAAAAAATTTATAACATATGTATGGAACGACCATACCACTCAGTCTATTAAATATTTTATCATTTTTTTAATTAAAATGCAATAGTGAAAATTAAATATATTCAAAAAATTATTTATTTAAAAACTATATACATTGCCAATAAATCGTATTTTGATCGTTATCAGGCTGATTACGGCAGTAAGAATTAATATGGATCTGTTATCTGCTAAAAATATCGCAGCAAACTTGTCTTTGCTGCGATATTTAATATTTATTTACAAGGCAGTAAAAATACTGCAGCTGCAAGGATCAGCAGCAAAATAACCGGAACAAGTCTTCTTTGCATGATACGATTCCTTTTAATTAAAATGCGATCTTTTCTTCAAGGAATGAAACGAGATCATTGATGTTTACTCTTTCCTGTTCCATTGTGTCACGGTCACGTACAGTTACACAGTTGTCCTTTTCAAGAGTATCAAAGTCATAAGTGATACAGAAAGGTGTACCGATCTCATCCTGTCTTCTGTAACGTTTTCCGATAGTACCTGTTTCATCGAAGTCAACCATGAAGTGTTTTGAAAGCATGGTATAGAGTTCTTCAGCCTGTGGAGAAAGCTTTTTAACAAGCGGGAGAACTGCGCATTTGAAAGGTGCAAGAGCTGGATGGAAGTGAAGAACTGTTCTGACGTCTTTCTTTTCGTTTCCGTTCTTGTCAACTGATGTGAGTTCTTCTTCATCATAAGCTTCTGACAGAATTGAGAGGAAAAGTCTTTCAACACCGAGTGAAGGCTCGATGACATATGGTATATATTTTTCGTTAGTTTCAGGATCAAAGTATTCAAGTGATTTTCCGCTTGTATTGATGTGCTGTGTGAGGTCGTAGTCTGTTCTGTCAGCAACGCCCCAGAGTTCGCCCCATCCAAATGAAGGGAACATATATTCGAAGTCTGTTGTAGCTTTTGAGTAGAAGCAGAGCTCTTCAGGATCATGGTCACGGAGGCTGAGATTTTCTTCCTTGAGACCGAGACTTAAGAGCCAGTCTTTACAGAACTGGCTCCAGTATGCAAACCATTCAAGGTCTGTACCCGGCTTGCAGAAGAACTCGAGTTCCATCTGTTCAAATTCTCTTACACGGAAAATGAATTTACCCGGAGTGATTTCGTTTCTGAATGATTTACCGATCTGACCAACGCCGAAAGGAACTTTTTTTCTTGTTGTACGCTGGATATTTGCAAAGTTTACGAAAATACCCTGAGCAGTTTCAGGTCTGAGGTATATTTCAGATTTTGAATCTTCTGTAACACCCTGGAATGTCTTGAACATCAGGTTGAACTGTCTGATATCAGAGAAGTTTGACTTTCCGCAGTCAGGACAGCAAATGCCTTTTTCCCTGATGTAGTTCATCATCTGTTCGTTTGACCATCCGCTTGGATTTGTTCCGTCAAAGTTTTCGATAAGATTGTCAGCTCTGTGTCTTGTCTTACATTCTTTACAGTCCATAAGAGGATCCGAGAAACCGCCGATATGACCTGAAGCTACCCATGTCTGTGGGTTCATAAGGATCGCACTGTCAAGACCTACATTATATTTGTTTTCCTGAACAAATTTTTTGAGCCATGCCTGCTTGATGTTGTTTTTCAGCTGCATGCCGAGCGGACCGTAGTCCCATGTGTTTGCAAGACCGCCGTAAATTTCTGAGCCCGGATATACAAAGCCCTTTGATTTGCAGAGGTCAACGATTTTATCCATTACTTTTTCTGAATTTAACATAACAAAATAACCGTCCTTAAAAATAGTTTATCAACTTATATTTTATGATAAATATGTATCATTGTCAAGGGGTTTTAAGAACCGAAAAATAAAAAAATCAAATATTGCTGTCGAACGATTCAACACAGTTTTCAACAATTGTTGAAAACCGTGTTGAATCAGTGTGGCTGTATATTATAAAGTATTGAAATATCGGGAATATCTGATGTTTGAAAAGTTGAAAAACATATATTTACATGTTGAAAACCTGTATTTTAAAAAAAGAAAAGTCAAAACTTGTTTAATAAAAAATTTTTTTACGTTCAGGAAAATTTTCTTCACAGCCGGTTATATAACAACACAGAGGATATCCCCCGCCTCTGCTTGTTAAAAGCAGAGCTTTGAAATAAAAACACCGGAAATCAAAAAATTTCCGGCGTTTGTTTTAATGTGCAATTACATAGCTTATATAATAGTACTTTTCAACAACAGGATCTCTTGTCAGATAGTCAGAAATGACTTGTTTGGTATGATCATAAACATCGTCATAAAGACCTCGGCTGATGGCTTTT
This sequence comes from Oscillospiraceae bacterium, assembly GCA_045643005.1. GTDB lineage: Bacteria > Bacillota > Clostridia > Oscillospirales > Ruminococcaceae > HUN007. Next base: position 5,223 of record JAZUJY010000009.1, read on the forward strand.
TCCTCCATGAGTATCTTCTGCTGTTCAACTGCATCTGAATAATCAACATTTTCTATATCATCCGATCCGCTGAAGAAGCTGTCGTTTTTATTTGTCACGACACATGAATCTTCATCGATCTCATGGGAAATGATCCATGCTTCCGGAAGAATGACTGTGATTACTCGTGAATCATTGTCAACGGAAAGCTGTATTTCTTCTGGTGATATTCCGGCAGTGATGATGCCGTCATATGATACTTTATAATATTTTTTTCCAATGAAGAACTGGTCATATTTTTTTTCAACATCGCATACATTTGAATATGTATATTTAACGTTGTCGAAAAACACATCGTCCAGAAGCTTTGACCCTAACAGAACGCTGTTTACGCTTATTTTTGTAGTTGTCTGCTCTGTAGTTGTCTGTTCAGGAACAGTTGTTACGTCCGGAACGCCGGTCGTATCGCTTCCGTCTGAGGTCGGAGCTGTGGTTTCAATGAGACCGTTGTTTACCATGGCACTGATATTGTTTTTGTAGATCAGATTGTCGTCTCGGTTCAGGAAAAATCCGGCAAGGAAGCAAACACATCCGACAACGGTGTAACTCAATGCGATGGTAAGATTTCTGAGCCATTTGAATCTTTTTGTATTTATATATGAATTCATGCTTTCAGAGATCTTTTTAAAAGCCTTTTTCATATCAGGCATTTGACATCTTTCCTTTCGTGAAAAATATAGTTCTACAATTATGATGATATCACATAAGGTCGGGATTGTCAATTACAGTATTATTATGAATTGGTGAAAATTTGGTGTTGCAGCAAAATACGGAATGAATGACTATTGTAGAAACTGAACATGTTTTAAAAGAAATAATTGTGGCAAAATAGAATAAAAAGAGTTTTTTTCTGTGTCAATAGTATGTTTTCTTCGCATTTTGATTGACTATGATTAATTTGCTATAGTATAATAATAACAACAAAATTTTTTTAATCAGGTTACTGGTTATATTTAAATAAGGAGTGACGTTTAAATGAAAAAGAAATTGGCAGCTGTATTTGCAGTGCTTCTTGTAGGCGGTTTATGCACTTCAGCTTACGCAGCTAACAAAGGTGACATAAACGCAGACGGAGTTCTTGATTCCAAGGATGTTAAAGCGATCCAGAAATATCTGTACGGCAAAAATACATTCAGCAGTACAGAACAGAGTGCAGCTGATCTTAATTCTGACGGAAAGGTAAACATAGCAGATCTTATTCTTGAAAAAGAACTTATTCTCGCTGAGCAGAAGGACTATTTTGCAGGACCTCAGTTCTCAAAGGAAAGCGGTTTTTACAACAGCAGCTTCTCACTTACACTTTCAGCAGAGAATGGATCAAAGATCTACTATACAACAGATGGTTCTGTTCCGACACAGTCATCACAGCAGTATAACGGAAGCATCAGTATCTATGATAAAACATCAGATCCTAATGTTTACTCAGCATATACAAACGTTGCAACAAACAACAACTTTACACCTCCAAATGTTACCAAGGGCACAGTTGTAAGAGCCATAGCTGTTTCCCAGGACGGAAAAGTCAGTGATGTTGTAAGCAAGACATATTTTGTAGGAATAAGTATTGCAAATCAGTATAACAATTTCCCTGTTATATGTGTAACTGCAGATCCGGATGATCTTTTCAGTGATGAAAAGGGTATTTACGTTACAGGTGATATGTACAAGCAGTATCAGGCAGGACAGATCCAGGCATTCGGAAAGAATCCGTGGGAAGTACCTACCAACTATGTAATGAGAGGAAAAGAATGGGAAAGAGAAGTTCAGATGGAGATCTTTGAAAAAGACGGACAGCTGGCTCATTCACAGAATATCGGAATAAGAGTTGCCGGAAACGCAACAAGAGCATATGTTGTAAAAACTCTCAAGTTCTATGCAAGAGACGAATATGGCAAGAAAAATGTAAAATATGATCTTATTCCGGGTGCAAAGGCAATTTACAATGGAGAAGAAATAGAAAAATACAGTCGTTTTACCATGAGAAACGGTGGTAACGATATGGAAAATGCAATGTTCAGAGACAATTACATTCAGAGCCTTGTCGGTGACAGAGCATTTGCAACTCAGAAATCACGTCCGGCTGTAATGTTTATAAATGGTGAGTACTTCGGTGTCTATGTTCTTATGGAGAATTACAGCGATGATTACCTTGCAACAAACTATGGCGTAAATAAAGACAATGTTGTTCTTATCGAATGCGGTAAGGAAGTTGATGAAGGAAATGAAGAAGATCTCCAGCTCTGGAATAATCTTATCCAGTATGCAACAAACAACGATCTTACTGTAAACTCAAATTATCAGCAGATCCAGAACATGATGGATATGCAGAGCTTTATTGATTATCAGTGCACACAGATCTTTATAGCAAACCAGGACTATACAATAAATAACAACAACTACAGAACATGGCGTTCACGTGAGATCACAGACAATCCGTATGAAGACGGAAAGTGGCGCTGGATGCTGTATGATACAGAGTATTCTATGAATCTTTACGGATTTGGCGGAAATACAGCAACAGAAGATTCACTTCAGGTTTGCCTGACCGGTAATTCAGCAATGTTTGGCGGTATGGGCGGCTTCGGCGGCATGGGCGGTTTCGGCGGACAGCAGCAGGGTGCAGGACAGACTGCAGGACAGCAGCAGACAGGAAACATTCTGGATACTGTTCAGCCTAAGGAACATACAATGCTCTTCTATAAGCTTTTACAGAACGAAGATTTCAAACAGAGATTTGTAACAACATTCTGTGACATGTTAAGCACAAACTTTGAAAGACAGCATATTCTTGATGTTCTTGATGAGTTTGAAAATACATACAGACCTGTTGTCGGTGAGCATATGGCACGTGTCAAATCAGCTAACGGAGGCTGGGGCGGCATGGGAGGCATGGACTTCGGCAATATGGACTGGGGCAATATGGATTTTGGTGACCAGGGCGACTGGGGTAATATGGACTGGGGTAATATGGACTTCGGCGGCCAGGGCGGCGACTGGGGTAACATGGACTGGGGCAATATGGACTTCGGCGGTCAGGGTGGCTTCAACATGGGCGGTCAGCAAGGCGGCTTCAACATGGGAGGTCAGCAGGGCGTACAGCAGGGCGGAAACGCAGTTGGTTTTGTTGGCGCAGCTGATGATGATTCTTCAACAGCTTCAGCACTTATATCTTCATGGGAATCACAGGTTGAATCGATAAGAAGCTTTGTTTCTGCAAGAGGTGAAAATGTATACAGCTTCCTCCAGAAGGATCTTGGTCTCGGAACACTTTCAACTGTTACAGTCAGCGTAGATAATCCTGCCGGCGGTACAGTTATTGTAAATACAGCCAAGCCGGATCTTTCAAAAGGCTCATGGACAGGAAAGTACTTTACTGATTATCCTGTTACACTTACTGCAGTTCCTGCTGAAGGATATGTATTTGCAGGATGGGAAGGCGTATCAACGTCAACAGCAACTACAATTTCTGGTTCAGTTGGTTCAGGTATAACAGCACGTGCTAAGTTTACTAAAAAATAATCTTTTTCATTAATTTTCCTGATATTAAAACAAGAGCCCCTGCAGGTAAATGCAGGGGCTCTTGTTAATATCCCACGCCTCTGTAGGCGGCGGGTTCTGTCTTTCCGCTTCATTTGGAGTACAATCTTCGACTGAGCGGGAACCGATTCTACGAATCGCCTCTGCTTGTTAAAAGCAGAGCTTTGAATAAGATCAGTGTTCTGAACATGCTGATGAAACAACAGTGACAGTAAAAAAAGGCGGAGCAGCAACCAAGGAAAAAAGCTTAAGCCGGGGACAGTGAAAAAACTGTATAGACAGAAAAATCGCAGACGATTAGGTCTGCGACTTTTCTGATATTTATATTTTAGGAGTAGAATATTTCAAAATATAAGTTATGTTCTCTTTCTTTTGATATAACTGCTTTTCTCTTTCTGATTAAAGTATATCATTAATTCGATAATATGTCAATAGTAATTAGTAAAAAACATTACGTTTTGTACGTTTGCACAAAAAACTAACATTGAGTGAAATAGAAAAGAACCGATTAATGAGATAAATCGGTTCTTTTTTTGAACTTTTGTCTAAAAATATTACGCAAAAATAAATACATTTTTCTTTAGGAACATATTTTCGGCACAATTATTTGTTCAGTTTGTCTTTTATGTCGTCTTTAAAATCCTTAAGCTTTTCAAAAAATGATTTCTTTTTTTCATAATTTTTCTCATCAAGAGAAGCTTCAAATTCTTTAAGAAGTTCTTTCTGATGTCTGTCAAGATTTTTAGGAACTTCAACAACGACTTTGACATACTGGTCCCCGCGTTCCTGTCTCTGAAGTTTTTTGATTCCTTTTCCCTTCAGACGGAATACTGTGCCTGTCTGTGTGCCTTCTGAAATAGAGTACTTAACATTTCCATCGATGGTCGGAACAATAAGTTCGTCTCCCATTACAGCCTGAGTGTAAGTGATCGGGATCTCACAGTGTACATCAAAATCATCTCTTGTGAAGAGCGGATGAGCCTTTACTCGTACATTTACGTGGAGATTACCGTTTGAACCACCGTTTACACCACAGTCACCCTGTCCGGTAACTCTGAGTATCTGACCATCGTCAATACCGGCAGGAATATCAACAGAAATATTTTTATCGATACGTATACGTCCGTTTCCATGACATTTTGAGCAAGGCTTTGAAATGATCTTTCCTTTACCTGAACATTTAGTACATGTTTTCTGTGTAGAGATAACGCCAAAAGGTGTACGCTGACCGACTTTGACCTGACCTGTACCGTTACATTCAGGACAAGTCTGCGGAGTTGATCCCGGACCGGCACCTGAGCCGTTACAGTCAGGACATTTTTCCATTCGTGATATCTTGATATCACGTTTTATGCCCATTGCTGCTTCCATAAAGGAAATAGTTGCGGTTGCTTCGATGTCAGAACCTTTTCTTGGAGCAGATGCTCTGGAGGTTCTGCTTGAACTGCCAAATCCGCCGAAAGCGCCTCCAAAGATATCACCGAAGATATCACCCATATCTCCGAACGGATTGAATCCTCCGGCACCGCCGCCGAATCCGCCGCCGCCATAGTTAGGATCAACACCGGCATGTCCGAACTGATCATATCTCTCCTTTTTTGAAGGATCAGAGAGCACTTCGTATGCTTCATTTATTTCCTTGAATTTTTCTGCACATTCTTTATCATCAGGATGAAGGTCAGGGTGATACTTCCTTGCAAGTGAACGATAAGCTTTTTTTATTTCATCCGCAGAAGCAGTTTTTTGAACACCGAGCACTTCGTAGTAATCTCTTTTTTCTGCCATAAAGGTCCTCCGTTTTTTATGTGATAATACGGAATTGGGGCAGATATAAAATCCACCCTTTTTCCGTTGTATTTATATTTTTATAAATTAAGCTTCTGTGAAGTCTGCATCAACGACGTTGTCATCCTTGTCTGTGTTGATGTCGTCAGCAGCATCTGAAGCAGCACCTGCATCCTGTGCCTGTCCTGCTGCAGCACCTGCTGCCTGATAAGCCTTTGTTGAAAGGTCGTTGATAGCTTTCTGAAGTTCATCTGATTTTGCTTTGATATCAGCTATATCTGTTCCCTTAAGAGCTTCCTTAAGAGCATCGATTTTTGTCTGAACAGGAGCTTTGTCAGAATCACTGATCTTGTCGCCAAAGTCTGAAATTGCTTTTTCACACTGGAATACAAGGCTTTCAGCGTTGTTCTTTGTATCAACATCTTCACGGCGTTTCTTGTCTTCTTCAGCGTACTGTTCAGCTTCCTTGACAGCCTTGTCGATATCGTCCTTGGACATGTTTGTTGAAGCTGTGATCGAGATGTTCTGTTCTTTTCCTGTACCAAGATCCTTTGCAGAAACATGAACGATACCGTTCTGGTCGATATCAAATGTAACTTCGATCTGTGGGATTCCTCTTGGAGCAGGAGCGATTCCGTCAAGTCTGAACATACCGAGCTGTTTGTTGTCCTTTGCGAATTCACGTTCACCCTGAAGGATGTTGATGTCAACTGCTGACTGGTTGTCTGCTGCTGTTGAGAAGATCTGTGATTTCTTTGTCGGGATCGTTGTGTTTCTTTCGATGATCTTTGTGCATACACCACCCATTGTTTCAAGACCGAGTGAAAGTGGAGTTACATCGAGGAGGAGAAGACCTTCCTTAACATCACCGCCGAGAACACCGCCCTGGTAAGCAGCACCAAGAGCAACACATTCGTCAGGATTGATTCCCTTGAAAGGTTCTTTGCCTATACGCTTTTTAACAGCTTCCTGAACTGCAGGGATTCTTGAAGAACCACCAACGAGGAGAACCTTGTTGAGATCGCTTGCTGAAAGTCCGCTGTCACGGAGAGCCTGATCTACAGGACCCATTGTTGATTCAACGAGGTCAGCTGTGAGTTCGTTGAACTTAGCCTGTGTAAGATTGAGGTCAAGGTGCTTAGGACCTGTTGCATCACTTGAGATATATGGAATGTTGATGTTTGTAGTTGTTGTTGATGAAAGTTCGATCTTTGCTTTTTCAGCAGCTTCTTTGATTCTCTGCATAGCGAGCTTGTCGTTTGTAAGATCGATTCCTTCTGCTTTCTTGAATTCGCTTATCATCCAGTCGATTACTCTCTGGTCAAAGTCATCACCGCCGAGACGGTTGTTTCCGGCTGTTGCAAGAACTTCTGTAACACCGTCGCCCATTTCGATGATGGATACATCGAATGTACCGCCGCCGAGGTCGTAAACCATGATCTTCTGATCTTCTTCCTTGTCTACGCCGTATGAAAGAGCAGCTGCTGTAGGTTCGTTGATGATTCTCTTAAGTGTAAGACCTGCGATCTGACCTGCGTCTTTTGTTGCCTGTCTCTGTGAGTCTGTAAAATAAGCAGGAACTGTGATAACTGCTTCTGTTACTGTTTCGCCGAGGTAAGCTTCAGCATCAGCCTTGAGCTTCTGAAGGATCATTGCTGAAATTTCCTGTGGTGTATATTTTTTGCCGTCTATATCTACTTTATAGTCGCTTCCCATGTGACGTTTGATTGAGCTTACAGTTTTTTCAGGATTGGTGATTGCCTGACGTTTAGCGATCTGACCAACAAGTCTTTCACCTGAACCTGTCTTTGCAAATGCAACAACTGAAGGAGTTGTTCTTGCGCCTTCTGAGTTAGGGATAACTACTGCGTTACCGCCTTCAACTACTGCTACACATGAGTTTGTTGTACCTAAGTCAATACCTATAATTTTTCCCATTGTTAATTCATCCTTTCGATAAATATAAAAATTTGTTTGATTGTTTTTATTTAAAATATATGATTTGCTTTTTATGCATTTACAGCTACCATTGAATGTCTGATGATCCTGTCACCGAGCTTGTACCCCTTCTGGAATACTTCACAAATTACATCGCATTCACCATCAGGATTATCAACCTGCTTGATAGCGTTATGAAGATTAGGATCAAAAGGTTTTCCGAGTGCTTCGATTTCGGTAACACCGAGTTTTGCAAAAATATCTGATAACTGAGTGAAGATCATTTCAACACCTTTTTTAAAGTTTGCATCTTCGCAAGGTGTTTCAAGAGCTCTGTCAAAGTTATCGATGACCGGGAGCAGATCGCTTATTGTTTTTGCGGTTGCATCACCGTAAGCCTCGGTTTTTTCCTTTGAAGTTCTTTTGCGGAAGTTGTCAAATTCTGCGAAAAGTCTCATGTATTTGTCCTGTTCGTTTTTGAGCTGTTCCTCGAGAGATCTGATTTTTTCGTCTTTGTCGTCAGAAGCGGATCCTTCACATGATTCAGCGGCTTCTGTATCAGAAGTTTCTTCTACCGTTTCCCCGGAAGCTGTTTCTTCTTTCTGAAGTACTTCTTCATTTTCCTGAAGTTCTTCTTCATTCTGCTTCTTTGAATTTTTTTTACTCATTTTCTAAATCCTTTCCCGCAAAATCATTGTCATCATCTTCTTTTGAAAGAACATCAGTTATTTTTTGCGTAAAATATTCTATATATGGTATTATCTTGGAATAGTTCAGTCTCATTGGACCTATTATTCCGAGAGAACCTGCGTTTTTGTCGCCTTTTCGGTATTTGGAAACGATCATGCTTGAGTTTCCTATGATGAAGTCATTGTTTTCTTCACTGAATTTTACCTGAAGACCACTGAAGCTGTCGTTTATCATTGATGCGAATTCATCTTTGCGTTCAATGAAATTTATCACTTCGTTGTTGTCAAAGTCACTGCATGAGATGAGGTTTTTGGCTCCGTTGATAGTCAGCTCGTTGTGCATAAGATCCTTTGAAAGATCGCACAGTCCCTTTACCAGTGGAGAAAGGGTTATCATATAAGTACCCAGAGCTGTTATCAGCTGCTCCATGCGTTCCTCTGAAAGTGATTCGATCGATACACCCTGCAGATTTTCCTGTATGTAGCTTGAAAAAAATTCAAGCTGTTCCTCATCAAGGTCAAATTCCAGACGACATGCTTTATTTTTTATACTTCCGTTTGAAGTTATCAGTAAGATGAGGTAGAGGTGTTTTCCTGTTGGAACGACTTCAACCTTTGTTATAACCGAAAACTTAGGAGCGGAATTTGCAACGACAGTGGCACATTGTGTGAGCTCTGCAAGAGCTTGTCCTGCTGTCTGAATTACTGACTGTTCGGTAAGATCTTTTTCATCACCGAGCATATCATCAAGTCTCTGACGTTCACTGTCTGAGAGCGATTCGACCTGCATAAGTTCATCAATATAAAGCCTGTATCCGTTAAAAGTAGGAATTCGTCCTGCTGATGTGTGAGGCTGCTCGAGGTATCCAAGCTGTTCTAAAACCGACATATCATTTCTGATGGTAGCAGCGGAAACATTTATTCCGGGGATCTGTGCTATCGCCTTTGAACCTACCGGCTCTCCTGTGAGAATGTACTGGTCAACAACAGCAGCAAGAATTTTTCGCTTTCGTTCATCCACTGTCTCACCCCCCACGGATTAGCAATTAGAATTTGTAAGTGTTAGCACTCTGTATCCCTGAGTGCTAATTATAATTTAACACTATTAGATTCAAATGTCAAGTTATATAAATAAATTTGTTTAATGTGTCAATATCTATTATAGCCGTAATGTATTGATGTTTATATTGCACAAAAAATAAAATGTGTCCAAATCGCGAAGGTGCCTCAACTGTACTTGCGAAGGTGCCGGTGACTGTAACTGCGAAGGTGCAGGGCGACCGCAAAGCCCTGCAACCCCTTCCGCATCCCTTAAACTAAATCTTTGCCTCACAACTGCGAAGGTGCAGGGCGACCGCAAAGCCCTGCAACCCCTTCCGCATCCCTTAAACTAAATCTTTGCCTCACAACTGCGAAGGTGCAGGGCGACCGCAAAGCCCTGCAATCCCTTTATCATCCCCCACCCAAAAATCTTACCTGACAAACGCAAAGATGCAGGGCAATCACATGCCCTGCATCCTTTCTAACTATTCCTGAGAAATTCCCTGAAAAACCTCGATGACACATCCTCACTTTTATCACATGAAACCTCCGTTTCAATCTCACATTCCGTCCCTTTCTTCGCCATTTCTATAAACATCTTCTGCGAATCCACCTTTTTCCCGCTGCTGCTTCTGTGCTTGTACGCACCTCCGGCGCACTGTATCCTCGCCTTTACATTATCAGAAAGAAGAATATCAAATATATTTTCAATCCTACCCTTAAGCTCCTTGTCATATACCGGAACAGCAACTTCAATACGTCTTACAGTATTTCTCGTCATAAAGTCAGCAGAGCTTATATATATTTTCCGGCGTTCCTTGGTTCCGAACATATATATTCTGCTGTGCTCAAGAAAACGTCCTACTATACTTACCACTCTTATATTTTCCGTCTGGCCCTTTACCTTTGAAACCAGACAGCACAGACCGCGTATTATAAGATCAACCTTTACACCTGCCTGTGATGCTTCTGCAAGCTTCTCTATTATATATTTATCCGAAAGCGAATTAATTTTGATGCCGATATATGCTTTTTCACCGTTCTGTGCACGGAAAATCTCATCATCGATCATTTTAACGACCTTGTTCTGCAGGCTAAGCGGTGAAACAAGCAGATGACGGGTATCCTCGACCAGATGTCCGAGTGACAGCGCATTGAAAATTTCAAGAGCTTCTCCGGCAATCTCACGGTTCGCAGTGATCAGCGAGAGATCAGTATACAGCTCAGAGGTCTTTTCATTGTAGTTTCCGGTTCCTATCTGTGTGATGTATTCAAATCCGACACCGCTTTTCCTTGTAACAAGAAGCAGCTTTGAATGCACTTTTATGCCCTGCGGTCCGTAGATAACAGTGCAGCCTGCCTCTTCAAGCTTTTTTGACCATAAAATATTGTTTTCCTCATCAAATCTGGCACGAAGCTCCACAAGTACCAGAACATCCTTGCCGTTTTCCGCCATATCGATGAGTGCATCAATTATCTGACTGTTTCTTGCCAGTCTGTAGAGAGTTATCTTTACAGAAACAACGTTCGGATCAACGGCAATTTCTCTCAAAAATCTGATAAACGGTCTCATGCTTTCAAAAGGGTAGAACAGTAACATATCTTTTTTCATGACCTGTTCTGCTACCGGTGTACTGTCAGATATCATGGAATGCTTTGAAGGCGAAAACTGCGAATAGCAAAGCGATGTTCCTTCATAGCTGTTTCTGAGTGCAAAGGCAAATGACAGGTCGAGAGGTGACTGAGAAGTGAAGATCTGGTCATTTTCTATTCCGAGACGTTTGCACAGATACTTTATTATAGTACTGTTCGGATTACCTGTTGTCTGAAGTCTGACAGGACTCAGTTTTTTTCTCTTTTTTATCAGTTCCTCCATGATTTCTCTGAAGTCAAAATCGCACTCGAGAAATTCATCGTCATCTTCACTGATGTCAGCGTTTCGTGTGATGCGAATTATTGTCTTGTCGAGAACCTTGTAGTTTTCAAAGACTTCAGGGACGTATTTGAAGATAATGTCCTCAGAGAGGATAAATCTAAATGGCACTTTTTTCAGTTTGATAATTCTGCTGTACAGTTCACTTACTGACAGAAGTCCCAGTTTTGTACCGGATTTTGATTCAAGCTGGGCAGCAATATATATTTTTCCGCTTTTTATGAAGGGAAGCGGATGACGTTTGTCAATGATGAGAGGAGACAGTATGGGCTGTATCTCTTTTTTGAAATATTTGTATGCATGATCAGTTTCATCAGATGTCATTTTATCTGCGGGAACATAGCATATTCCGCTTTTTTCCATGGCTTTCAGAAGACTTTTGTATACTCTGTCCTTATGTTCTTCAAGCATCTTTGCCTGTCTGAATATCGCGTCAAGCTGTTCTCTGCTTGTCATATTCGTCTTGTCTTCACGTTTGTCCGGATCAACGTTCATCTGATCGAACAGAGTTCCGACACGGACCATGAAAAATTCGTCCAGATTTGACTGGAAGATCGATGCAAATGTAAGCCGTTCGAGCAGAGGAACGGAAGTGTCTTCAGCTTCGCTCAGAACACGCTGATTGAATTTTAGCCATGAAAGCTCTCTGTTGTCGAATATTCCCATAGATTTTATTCACCCCTGATCACATTTTGCTGCCTTTATTTACAATAATTATAGTATATATAATATTGTTTCGTCAACAGAGGGTCAGAATTCAATGCACATTTTGCAGCAATTTGTACGGGGTTTTTAATTATCTGACTGTTTTTTGGATTTTTCTGCAGATATTTTTCGTCTGCTGAAGAAAAGCATGACCAGAGATGCTGAAAATTCAGCTGCTGCGTATGCTGACCATATACCGTTCATTCCGAACAGTGAAGCCAGAATGAAAGCAAAAAAGATGATCAGAACAAAGCCCCTCAGGATAGATACCGCAAATGCAGCTTTGACATTTTCCACGGCAGAAAAGCAGCTGCTTCCGGTTATGTTTATACCGGAAAACAGTATTCCGATAAAATAAATACGGATACCGGTTTTTGCGTATTCTGCGACTGCTGCATTTCCTTCGCTGTTAAATATTCCTGCTATGCTTACTGCAAATACTGCAAGTATGATATACAGAGAAAGAGAGATAAGAAATGAAGTGACCAGTGACATTTTTACAAGAGATCTTACTTCACTTGGCTTCTTTTTTCCATAGCTGCTGCTTATCAGAGGCTGGCTGCCCTGGGCAACACCGTTGGAAAATGCTACTGCTACAAGTGCTATATTTGCGACTATCCCGTATGCTGCAACACCAAAATTTCCTGCTTCCTTCAATATCAGAAAATTGAATGTCATCGTTATAACTCCTGATGATATTTCTGCGACAAAAGCGGAGACGCCGACTTTGCAGGAATAGATGAGCTTTGAAACTGACGGAACGCATGGTTTTATTTTTACAGTGCTTTTTTTCGAGAAAAGATGTGTTGAACATATTATGATGCCTATGACAGGGGAGAGTCCGGTTGCAAGTGCAGCGCCGCTCATGCCCATTTTGAGCGGGAACATGAAAATATAGTCAAAGATGATATTGAAAATACTGCTTATCAGGGTGGCTGCCATGGCTGTATTCGGGGCACCGTCGTTTCTGACAAAAGCACCTGCGGCGAAATTCAGCATAAAGAAAGGTGAACACGACATAAATATCTTTGTATAGTTTCTTCCTGTCGACAGTATTTCTTTGTCTGCACCGAAAAGCGTGAGGATATTGTCCGAAAACAAAAGACCTGTTATACTGAACAAAAGACCGATGACCACGGTGAAAAATACGGCGTTGAAGATAAAATTATCCGCATCCTTGTGATTTCGTGATCTTGCTATGGTGTATCTTATTGCAGAGCCTGTTCCTATCATGGAACCGACTGCAAATATAATGTTGTATATTGGAAGTGCAAGATTTAAGGCTGTAAGACCGTCTGCGCCCTGTGCTTTTGATATGAAGTATGAATCTGCAAGGATATAACAGGAGAGACCTACCATACCTGCGATATTTAATGAGACATATCTCATAAACTTTTTTTTCATTTATTATTTTCCTCTTTCAGTATATATAGTATGATCGTCAGGGAAATAAAATTTTTACGTCCTGAAAACAACATTTCTTATTATACATGATAACAGGGAGTATGTCTATCATATTATTATGAATATTTGGAAATAAAGTAACAGATGTAAAATAGCATTCCGGGAACCGATTCTGCGAATTGCCTCTGCTTGTTAAAAGCAGAGCTTTGAACATCACAGCACAGAGCAAAATATTACTTTTCTGTGAACTTATTGTATTAAAAAAATGCTGTGATATAATAGAAATAAGAATACAGATATGTTTTGTGTGAACCGACAATATGGATAACAGATTTTAAAGGGGGAATAATATGTTTTTGAAAATCAGACCGCTTATCTGTACAGCTGTTCTTTTATGCAGTTTTATTCAGGGAGAAATTTTTTATCTGCAGAACGGTATATCAGTTTCTGCAGCAGATGAAAGTGCTGAAAAATCATTTATGTACGGAGATATAAACGGTGACGGTGATGCTGATCTTACCGATCTTACATTACTCAGCATTTTTCTGATGGGAGGAGCAGAACTTGATGATGTTCAGAAGAAAGCTGCGGATGTGGACGGAAATGATGAAAACGACATCAGAGATCTTGCTCACATGAAAAGATATGTCTGCAAGGACAACGTTATTCTCGGACCGCAGAATGTTCCGAAGGAAGATAAGGGATTGGTATTAACTCAGCTGTCAGGCTGCAGGGAGCTGTATGATCATGTAATATCAAATCCTGAAAGCATGGTGTTGGATAATATTGTATATCCGGAGTTTACAGGTGATTATTTTCTTGGTTATTATTCATTTTTAACACGCAGTTTTAATGCATTCCTGGTGGAAGAAAACACTGTTAAGGAGGTATCGGAAATACAGCGTCCTGCAAATACGATAACAGACGGAGATGTCAGATATTCTTTTGAAGGGCTGAATGCATATCATGTTGACGGAGATGCTCTGCTTGTTGAGAATGCTGACGGAAGTTCATCTGCAGAAAAAATCTTTACAACGATAAAGTTTGATGATTTTCCGGCCGGAAAGCCTGTGACGGTTCTTCCTCTTGCGATGCAGCCGAGCGGTGACTGTATTTTTGTAGTCGGCATTATTCAGCTGAGGTACAGTGACTATTCATTTGTTTCGGTGTATAGGAAAGGTGATGCACAGACAAAGCCGGAGCTTATTGATACATATTTTCAGGAGGGTCATATCAGAGAATATTTTATTACACCTGACAACTGTCTGTATATTGTAACAAATACGGCTTTTACAGAAGGATCTTTTGGATTTGGAAGTCTGCATTCACGCAGATATGATCTTACCGGTGATCCGGATTATTTTAAGGATCAGCCGTTGTATCCTGAACACATAATACCTGAATATACAGAGGAATACGCCAAAGGCCTTCTGCCGATGACCGGAAATAATTATGATCTGAAAAATGTAAATACAGAAAATGTGTATCTGAGAAGCGGCAAAGAAAATGCTTTTGCAAATGCATGTACGGTTATCAGCAGCATCGATATCAATAATACTGACAAAGTGTATGTCAGAGATACAAAAGTAATTTCAGGGTATACGGGTGTTGTATACGCAAATGCGAAAAACATTTATCTTTCAAATACGCACTACAGCATAGAGGGCGATGTGTCTTTCAGTGAAGAAAAGATTTGTCCTGACAGGACTGATATTATAAAAGTATCAATTTCGAACGGTGAAATATCACCGCAGGCAGCCTGCTCAGTCCAAGGCATACTGCACAGAAAACCTTCAATGAAAGAAATAGACGGAAATCTGGTCGTTTTAACTTCTTCTGTTTACTATAAGATACCGGATGAAAGGGAAGAATATGTTCTGACCAATTTCTTTGAAAGAGCGGGTACTGAAAATAATCTGTTCATTCTTGACAGAGATCTGAAGCCGGTCACAGCTCCGGTGATCTTTTCAGGTAACGGTGTAATTGATTCAGTTGCATTTGATAATACCGATATTTTCGTTTATTCAGACAATAAAACCTGTTACCACAGCATTGATATCTCAGATCCGGCTGCACCTGTTATTATTGCTGTTGAAGATAAGAAAAAAGAAGATGATGCTGTGGATGATGAAAAAACGGTTTCCGGTTGAAAATGAAAAACAGAATGTCAAATTAAAGAATCAAGATTTGGAAAACGTATTTCCAGATACTATATAACAACACAGAGGATATCCCCCGCCTCTGCAGGCGGCGGGTTCTATCTGACCAAACAGTCGGAGTACAATCTCCGACTGAGCGGGAACCGATTCTACGAATCGCCTCTGCTTGTTAAAAGCAGAGCTTTGAATCGATCCTTGGGGAAATAAGTATGAAATATCTTCTTCATCGTATGATAATATCAGGTTTGCAGGAAATCAGATTATTACGGTGGAGTATTTTCCGACTACCAGACTTGCAGTAAACGTAGAAATCAGCAATTTGGAATAATCCGGTCCTGAAAGCATGGCAGTGAAAAAAAGTGCAATAATCTTGACATTTTGTTGTTCATGTGCTATACTAAACAAGTCGCATTATTAAGTTATGCGAATGCGGGTGTGGTGAAATTGGCAGACACGCCAGATTTAGGTTCTGGTGCCGTGAGGTGTGCAGGTTCAAGTCCTGTCATCCGCACTTTACAGATGAATCAAACTTGATAACCTTAAACCGACCTGGCGGTCGCACAGTTACTGTCGTGAGTCCTAAAGCTGCATGACAGTGAACTACAAGCATTCCTATGCTCTGTTCCTCTCGGAGTGTCCGAACTGATGTCCGGAGTACAATGAAAAGATATGGTCACGGCTTTACCGGTTCCCTTCCGGTAACTCAGACAAAATATTTATCGCTCGTACCTTTACGTCAACAATTAATTGTTTCTTGGTATTCAATCTATTAAGATCAGGTAGTCCTTGCGTATTTTTCTGACGGCTGTATATTTTTCCATTGCCTGTATTTAAGGAGATATTTAATTTTCAAGATGCATCAAAAAAAGCCCTCAGCAGATGTATTACTCCGCTGAAAGGCTTGACACAATCTATTTTTATGTGCTATAATATTATTATTGCAATATTTTATTACAATAATAATAAAGCAAATAAATAGCGTTCACAAGTCATTCAGATGTCCCGATACATCTGCATTGATCAGAAAAATATTGACCTGCGAAATCAATATTTTTCGTGTGGATGCTTTTTGTTTTATTATAGGTTATATTATATCATTATTTTCGTTAGTTGTCAATAAAATCAGAAGTATTACATGTGATTTTTTTCTCTATATTTATTTTCCTTTTTCTTTTGGATAATTTTAAATATTTTGGTAACTTAGATAAATATTAAACGATATTCCAATTATAGCACATTTACTCTAAAACGTCAATATTTTTTTGAAACTTATATAAAAACAGAAAATATCAAGCCGTTCATAAAAAATTAAGAATATAGCATTTCTCTGAGCTTTGTTATATTCTGCTTCAGGAGCATGTTCTCTTCTTCCAGCAGTAAAAGTTTCTGATCACGCAGCTTATTAGCTGCTTTTTTTCGTTTACGGTAACGTTTCATTCGTTCAGCGGTCTGTTCGTTGATAACCTTTGGACGACATGTGTCACACCATTTGACAGACATGTGCCGGTATATATCTGCTTCACCGAAACGATTATCAGAAATAATTTTTCCACACTTCCCGCATCGGATTACTTCTCTTTTTTCAGCCATTCTGAGCACTCCCCTTCTCCGGTTTAATAGCCGGTTTTTTATAGTTTGCGTAACTGTTTGCGTAACTACGTTTCTGTAATTTTTCAATTTCCGTCTGCAGGAGGGAACGAAGCTTTTTTCTTTCAGAAATGCTTAAATCATGCAGCTTTTCTGAAGTGATATCTTTTCCGTTTATCCATAAGTCATACTTCTCAGTTTTACCATTTGTCGACATCCATGATATAGTAATTGATTTCTCATATTCGTTCGGCTTGCATATCTCAATATCGGTCAGTAACTGCTCTATTTTGTCCAGACGTTCTTTTACTTCATTGACTTTCTCAAGCTGATCGGATATCGACTGATATGAATAATCAGTCTCTGACGGTTCTCTGCTTCTTGGAATTCTTTTAAACGCTTTGTAGAATGCTGCAAACAGAATTATGATGTAGATCAAAGATGCTAATTCTTTCATTTTTTTTCTCCCTTCGATAAAATAAGTACTTGTACAATATAATTATAACATATAGCCGGCTATATGTCAATAAAAAACATACTATCAAATAGATTTCGTATAGTTTGACATATAGGCGGCTATATATAGCTGTTATTTTGTAAGGGTTTACAAAATGCAACGTTTCTATATTTTTTTTATTGACAAAGCTATTAACACTTAGCTATAATTAAAATGACAAATTCTAAAGAAAGGTGATAAGATAATGAGTCTTGAATCTAAATCAAGATATAAGGGATATAATGAAAACAGCAAAAAAGCATCAATGAAATATTTAAGTGAAAACTGTGAAAAGTTAACGCTTACTTTAAAAAAAGGCACCAAGGAACGCTGGAAGGAATATGCTGAAAAAAACGGTGAGTCTTTAACCGTTTTAATTACAAGACTTATAGAGGAAGATATGATCTTAAATGAAAAAGGAGAATGAACCATGAAAAAGAGAATAATAGGCATTATATCAGCTGTGTTGTTTCTGTCCATTCTGACTTCATGCGGAACATCAGCAACAGATCAGAACGCAAAAACAACAACCGGAAAAGAAAATTCAATCTCAGCTGAAAAAGAAAACAAGATAACAATCTCTGACGCATTTGCGGAAGAAATTTCATTCAAATATGTCAACGGATATGGTGATGTGTCTGCTGATGAGGATATACTTAGTAAAGTTGCAAATAAGCTTGCTAATCTGTACTTAGCAGATAAAGACATGAACAATGCAGAAAAAGATGATTTTTTGCAGGACTTCACTTCTGACTTTATTTATGATGTTCATATGGTTTGTGAACCAACAGAAATGTTATCTAATGGTGATGTAGTTAATATTGCAATATCCACTACTGAAGAATTTGAAGAAAAGTATGGCTGGGGAGCAAGTGACACAGACATTACTGTATCAGGACTGGTTGATAAAGACAGTGTTGAAAAAGTTGATATATTTAA
>JAZUJY010000010.1:0-2378 GCA_045643005.1 Oscillospiraceae bacterium
CCTGGTACTCTAAAATAGAATACTTAGCATTTTGCATATTTTTTACGTCTTATGCTTGACTTCTCAATAATTCATTGTGTCTCAAATGAATCTTCAAGGGTTTTATGTTTAGTGCATTGTTCAATTTTCAAGATACTTTCATTCCTGTCACACTCGATGTTCTCTCGTCCGACAGCTTTTATATCTTACCACATTTAAATACGTTTGTCAACAAAAAATCCTTAAGTTTTTTGAGTTTGTTAATATGCAACAGAAATCTTTCAAATTGGCGAGGATTTATGTTGCTTTCTGATTTGATATTCTTTTACACTTGTAAATTACTACTTAGAATTTCGCATTTTATTAAACTCAAAATACAGCTTAGAAAATATAAAAGGGGCTGTAAAAAAAGTCTCTCATATAAAGAAAGCAGCAAATCAAAAATACGTATTTACGTACTCTAATTTGCTGCTTTTTTCAGCTTTCAGGCAGTTTCTTAACAGCCCTTTTTTATTCTAACTCATTTGATAAAAATTTATGTTCTATTATTTCTTTTCCCACAGAAGAGTTTGTGTACCTGTTTCAGGATCATAATAGTATATAGCTGATATTTTTGATTTCTCGTTATTGGTATCTACAGCAAGGCTTCTTTCAGTATCAATTTCAGAAGTTCTGTCCATTCTTGAAAAGAGAAGTCCGCGTTCATCGTCGCTTAAAGGTGTGTCAGCATTATTAAGCCAATGTTCGAATTTTCTTTCAGCAAGAGTGATCACAAGATCTACTTTTTCTGCATTTTTCAAATCCACCGATGTTTCCTGTTCTGTATTGTCAGCTTGTTTTGATGGAAATGCACTTGTGCCGAGCAGCGGTCCAGGTGTTACTTTATCTGAACCTGAAGGACGCACGCTGTAGTCAATAGTTCCGTCAGTTGCGTAGCCGGTTCTTACGATCCAGACTTTTCCTTCTTTGTCCTCTTCAGCAAAAATTTTTTCTGCAAGATGGTTTCTTTCATAGTTCATTGGTTCATAAACGCATGACATTCCCATTATACCTATAAACAATCCGGATGTAAGAAAATATACTATTACAGTGGCTGCCAAAGCTGCGACAATTTTTCCTATGCGTATCTTTTTCTTTATTTTTTTGATAGCTTTTATATCACTTTCTGTCTGTTCCTTAATTTTAAAATCTGTCTTCATCATTTCAAGTTCTCTGCGGCAGCTGTCGCATGTCATAATATGTTCTGCAACTATTTTTCTGCTTTCTTCGCTGCATAAACCGTCTGCGTAAACAGGCAGCAGATCCTTTATCAGTTCACAGTTTGTTTTTTTACTCATGATCATTATCCTCCATCTGTTCAACAATTTTTACTTTCGCACGATAAAATGTTACTCGTGCCCAGCTTTCTGTTTTATCAAAAATTTCTGCGATCTGTCTGAACGACAGCTCACCAAATACTCTTAAATTGAAAACTTCCTTATACGGTTCTTCAACTGTGTGAAGTATTTTATGTATCGCAATGACCTGTGATGCATCACCCAGACTGTCTTCGAGTGAAAATCTGTCATCGGCTATTTTTTCAAGTTCTTCTCCGTCAGTCAGCTTTTTTTGCTTTCTGCACAGAGATATATAAAGATTTTTTGCTATCTGACAAAGCCACGAAAAAGTACTGCAGTCACCATGAAAGCTGTCTATTGATCTCATAGCTTTAAAAAATGTCTCCTGAGTCAGTTCCTCAGCTGTACTCTCACTGCCTGTCATGCTTTTAAGATAGCGAAATACATCGTGAAAATAAGTTCTATAGAGCTCATCAACTTTTTCCACCGTATCACCTCCTTCATATATAAGACGCACATAAATATCATTCGTTACAAAAAAATATATAAAAAATTATTTTTATTTCAGAATTTTATTTTATCACAGTCTTAAATTCAATGCAACACATGAAAAATCAAGGGTTGCAAAGATTTACATCACAAATTTTTCCGTTTGATATGAACATACTGACTCAACTTTTTTACCGCATATTTTTTCTGAAAAAATGAACCTTTTATCTCCGCCGGAAGTAATAATAATATGAAAAATACACGATATATGTCAGAAAGATTTAATAATATCCTTAAAATGCCGGTATATTCAGATGTAAAATACCGTGATATTATGAATATGGTTCCGGAAGAAACTGCAAAATATTATTCCGATACTGCCGCCGCTGAAGAAGTATCAAAAAATCTCAGCAACAAAGTCCCGATGTATTTGAACGAGATATCCTGAAATGATTATTAAATAATAATTATTTCAGCAAGCAATTAAAATCATATATAACAACACAGAGGATATCCCCCCGCCTCTGCAGGCGGTTCTATCTTTCCGTTCAGTCGGAGTACAATCTCCGACTG
>JAZUJY010000011.1:0-1984 GCA_045643005.1 Oscillospiraceae bacterium
GCTTTTACTGCTTATAAGAAGCTCATCAGTTTCGCTGTCATAAATGTTGATATAAATTTTTGATTCTTTCCAAAGTTCACATCTTTTAACGAAGTTGTCGCTGTCGTAATCCCAGAGCTGAGCCTTTACGTCGAGGCTGACATTTCCGTTTGATTCACAGATATTAAGAGAGAATTCAACAGAAGAATTTTTGCCGAAAAGGATTTCTTTTTGCGACTTTATATATTCGTCTGCTGTTGTTGATTCTGCTGCATTTGCTGAGAATTTCGATGCTGTGTATGAAAGTGGTGCAGCAGCTCCGTTTCCGCAGATTGTAACAGCTCCGAGCATCAAAGCCAATGCTCTTTGTGTGATTTTTTTCATAGTAAACTCCTCTCGTTATTATAATCAGTGTATTTTTTGCCACTATTTTTCACTAAAAATATTATTTTTTATTGTGTTTATTGTATCATATTAAATAAAATAAATCAAGTGTTTTTTAAA
This sequence comes from Oscillospiraceae bacterium, assembly GCA_045643005.1. GTDB lineage: Bacteria > Bacillota > Clostridia > Oscillospirales > Ruminococcaceae > HUN007. Next base: position 484 of record JAZUJY010000011.1, read on the forward strand.
ATTTTGTGATAATCAAAATTTATTGGCATATTGTATAAAAAACTATTGACTATACATGAAATATATGTTAATATAAAAGTATAATTTTTTACTTTAGGAGGTAAGATATGAAAAAAGTATTCAAAAAAGCTCTTTCTACAAGTTTATCTTCTGTCTTTGCATTTACTTCACTTTTCTCTGCTCTGCCAAATGACATTTTTGCAGATGAAGTAATCTCAAAAGGTACAACTGCTGACGGTTTCACCTATGAAATCACCGCTGACTGCGTTGCTGTAACAGGCTATACAGGTGAAATAACCGAAAATATGACCTTAAATATTCCTCAAACAATCGAAAATAATGCTGTAACAAAAATCAGCTATTTTTCATTTATGGATATTGACAAGCTGACTGCTGTTACTATTCCTGATACAGTCAAAGAAATCGGCACAAGAGCCTTTGAGGGTACTTCTATTTCTGAAATAGACCTCCCTGACAGTCTTGAAAAGCTCGGATACTGTGTTTTTGCAGAATGTAAAAATCTGAAAAAAATCGAGATACCGCTGTCGCTGAAAAATTGTGACGTTGAACCCGGAAGTCCTTGCTGTGGACCTCTCGGATATTCCTGTATTGAAGAGGTTGTCCTGCCGAACGATATGACCGTAATTCCTGATAATCTTTGCAGATGTCTTGATACAATGGATTCTGTTATCATTCCTGATACAGTTAAGGAAATTGGTTCATTTGCATTTGCAGGCTGTGACGGACTGAAAGAAATAACAATTCCGTCAGGAGTTGAAAAGGCTGAAAGGTCATTTGACGGTTCAGCACTTGAAACGGTTCATTTTGAGGACGAAATGAAGATTATCCCTGAGCAAATCTGCTCATACACAAAAAAACTGAAAACAATTGATTTTCCTGCTGATTTGGAGGAAATCGGCAAAAGGGCATTTTGCAGCTGTGAATCACTTGAAACGCTCCACCTCCCTGAAGGTCTGCAAAAAATCGACCACAGTGCATTCACATCCTGTACCGCACTAAGCGATTTAACCTTCCCTGAAACACTTACATATATCGGTGGAAGTGCATTTCAGCATTCAGATTCGCTGAAATATGTCTACCTGCCGTCAAATATTGATACAACTCTTAGTGAACAATGGGGCTGGTTCAGCTATTCGGGACTTGAAAAAATCGAGTTTGCACCTGATATGACGGTAATTCCGTATGATGTTGTTTCTCACTGTCACAACCTCACCGATATTATTTTTCCGACTGCTCCCGAAAAAATCTCAGACAGAGCATTTGAGGACTGTACCTTGCTGAAAAATGTTGATATTCCTGATACAGTAAAAGAAATCGGACAGTTTGCCTTTAGTGGTGCAGGTGTTGAAAATCTGCATTTGCCGACATCTCTTGAACAGCTTAGCGGAGGTGCTTTTGAAAAAACAAAATCTCTGAAAAAGCTCTATGTACCACTTGTTACATTGCAGGATACAAGTTACTCCTCGTTTAAGGATTCGGG
>JAZUJY010000012.1:0-7440 GCA_045643005.1 Oscillospiraceae bacterium
AAACGCCAAAGCAGCATCTTATGAAAATCAATGCAAGCGTGCTCCTATTTCGTGCAAAAGAAAATCGAAAAAAGAGTCTGATTCGATTACTTCAGATTGCACTGTTGAAAAGTAAAGTTAATTAAAAGCGTCTATACTAGAATAGCCCTCATAAATGACTAATTCTGCTGATGCAACTGTTACACCCATCACTAAAGTTAAAGCAGATGCTGACACCAATAGTGCTACTTTTTTTCCAAATTTTTTCATAAAAAAACTCCTTTTATTTGTTTAATTGATATGTTGCAGACCATATCTCTATATGTGATAGTATTTTCTGCACAATACTGATTCACCGCTTTCATCATAACTAAAAGACAGCTTCTTATTTACCGTGTTTCAATAAATTTTAATGATTTAACATTTAGTAAAACGATTTTCTACAAGCATAATTATTCTTTCAAAGTTACAATGATAATATTATATCAAAGAAAAAATAAAAATGCAATATTTTTCCGGGAAACGGTATATGTATAGCTTTATCATTCAAAACTGAAGATAAAATTTTTTTTGTTTTTTGAAACATTTTTATGAGATGGGAAGTATATATATTAGTTATACGGTTCATTAATTGAACACTGACTGATATATTGTAAAAATGGGAGGAAAAAATATGAAAATTAAAAAAATTGTGTCGGCTGTATGTGCTATGTCGGTTGTACTTTCATCGATTTCATCGGCATCAGCATATTTTTACTATGATGACAGATATTACAGTAATAAAAAGGACTATATTTCCGAAGATATTGAAGCAAAGCTTGTGGAAATGAGCGATTGTTATATGTATTCATCTGAAAGCGGCGGAAAATATCCGACTGCTCTGACAGATGTTTGGGGAGACAATAGTGATTATTCAATAACCATTCCGTCTGTGACGGAAGACGGAACAGAGATCGACGGTCTGGTTAATGCAACACATCTTCCTGATATCTGCATTCTCTCACCGGGAATATCATTTATAAAAGGATATTTAACATGTTCAGTACTTGTTGCACCGGAATCAGTCAGAGATCTGTCTGACATGGAATCAGACAATTTATCGTGTATCCAGTGTTATCCGAAAACATATGCTGAAAGCTATGCAATAGAAAATAATATCCAGTATCAGATCATCGGGGATCTTAACAACGACAGAATTTCAGATTTCAGAGACTTTGACTATCTGATGGATGAATGGGCTGCACTCGGAGAATATGAAACTGAATATGAAAAACTGGCTCATGACATGAACTATGACAGCGAGATCAATATTCTGGATGTCATAAAGCTCAAGGAAAATCTTTCTGAAGTTCACGGCGGAAATGTGGGTGCTTCAACGGTTGATGCCGAAAGTGCTCCGAACCTCAGAAATATGGAGCGTAAACCGGTCGGTCAGGAAAGTGTCAGTGAATATATTGATTTTTATGAAAACACAATTGATGATTTTCTTTTAAGATCAGACAAGGATAAGAAAAATACAAATCCTGTATGCTCACCTGCAAGTATCTACATGGCTATGTCCATGGCTGCAGAATGTGCTAACGGAAATACGCAGAAAGAAATGCTTGACGTTTTAAAATCAGAGGATATTGAATCACTCAGAGAACAGAACAACACACTTTTCAGGGATCTGTACCAGAACGAATACAACTCATACTGTCAGATAGCAAATTCATTATGGCTCAACTCCCCTCAGTTCGATTTCAAAAAAGATGCACTTGATATCCTTGCTAAAAAATATTTTGCAGTTTCATTTAAAAAGGATTTCTTCGATGAAAATGTACCAAATGAGATCTCTTCATGGATAAATAAAAACACAGACGGAAAATTCTCTCCTAAGATAATAATAGAAGATCCCGATACTGAAATTATGGATATTATAAATACCATAGCTTTCAAGAGCAGCTGGATAAACGAATTCAGTACTGCAGAAACTGATACATTCCATATTGACAGTAAAACAGACGTTGAAACAGATTTTCTTAATGAACTTGATGATGACGGAACAGTCGGATTTGCTGATAACTACATGAAATATACAAAGAAAATGGAAAACAACTATCAGATGAACTTTATCCTGCCTGATGAAGGAACAGATGTAAGCGAATTGTTAAACGATCCTGAAACCGTAAAAGAATTCACTTCTGACGACCTTGACTATCAGACAAGAAAAGTTTACTTCAAAGTTCCAAAATTTGATGTTTCTTCAAGCTACGATCTCGTAGACACATTCAAGGAACTGGGAATTTCTGATGCTTTCAGCCCTGCAGCAGGTGATTTCACAAATGCCGTTATCAGAAACAAGTATCCCAGTGAATACATAAACAAGATCGTCCACGAAGCAACTCTCAAAATTGATGAGAAAGGCTGTGAGGCTGCAGCATACACACTGATACAGATGCTGGCCGGATGTGCAGCACCTCCTGAAAACGAACCTGTTTACTTCTACTGTGACAGACCTTTCTTCTACTATGTTTCAGACAGTGCAGGAACTCCTGTCTTTGCCGGAATTCTCAACGATCCGACATCAAAATAAGCTTTTTTCAAAACTAAACTTTCTATATTAAAAAAACTTCACCCGGATGACATCAATAGTCATCCGGGTGAAGTTTTTTAATAGAAGTTTTTTAATAATAGTTTTGTCCGTTGTTTTTCTTTTTGTTCTTTCTTTTTTTAGGTTTTGGCAAATAAGTATTTATAAACCAGTAATACAAAGGTATGGTTGGAAACAGAAGCCATCCCGGATGCCACAGATTCAGGTAAAATCCCGCTAAGAGATATACTATCGTAATAAATACAGGATAACAGAAAATATTCAGATCCTTCTTGTAGACTGCTTCGATAGTTGTATAGTACATCGGTATTAACAGAGATACCATCCATGCCGGATGCCACAGATTAAAAAGACCGCCTGCAATGAAAAACAGAATAAGTGCCACACACGGAAAAGGAAATTTTAAAAGAGACTTGTGAAGCTCTTCATCCATTCCGAAATCATCGTTATCCTGATAATTAACGTTCTGCATATAGTTCATATTTTCGCAGTTAGTGTACTGAGTCTGTGAAAATCCGTATGAATTATCCTGATAAGGAATGCTGTTGTTATAACTTCCTGCCATGTTCTGCTGAGGCTGAGACTGAACACCGGGTTCCGGAATGCTTTCAGGATATATTTCTTCTCTCAATGAGTTCTCAGGATATGTTATCCTCTGCGAATCTGTGCCGTAATCTTCTTTTCTCAGACTAACGACTCCTCTTTTTTTTTCCGGATTATCTGTACTGTCGCTTAAGATCTGAGTAACAGTATTTTCGGCATTTATCCCAAACAGATGGTCAAGTGAAATACCGTAAATATTTGCTATCATTATAAGGTTTTCTGTATCAGGTGATGCTTCTGCACGTTCCCATTTTGAAACAGCCTGACGGCTGACACCGAGCTTTTCGGCAAGCTCCTCCTGGGAAAGACCGTTTTTCTTTCTGAGCATTTTAAGCTTCTCTGCAATTTCAAGCGTCATCTTAAATTCTCCGTTTCTTTATTTATTTGATCTTTCTTTTGATCACAGTTTCATTATAGCATCCGCATCAAAAGTGGTCTATACATTTCGGTTGCATTTTTAAAAATATTTTTTCGCAACCACAGGTTGCATTTTATTTTTTCACTCAGACACCCTTCTTTTCAGTGTACCAGTTATCATAAAGATAGAATTTGTCATCAATTTTTATCATCAGAAATTCCATAGGATTACTGTCTCTGTTCTTTGAGCCTCTGGTTATCTGCTGGAAATTTACAGAATATGCATCTGTTACATTTACATTTACATCAAATGTATCTGCTATCATTTTATTGAGTTCCACAAGCGATGCATCATCAAGCTGAAGGATACCGGAATCTATTATTTCAGGAACGATGTAAAAATCCTCACCGTAAGTTATTTCAAAGCTGTCATGCATCTCAGTGATACATTCATCATTTGTCTGATTGAATTCATTTTTGGTTTCATCCTCAAAAGCCTTCTGATAGAAGTCAGGGAAAACTCCGATAAATTTGTCATAATTCTCTTTTTCCATTCCGCTGTAATAATCATTTATCAGAGCCATAGCATCTGTTTTTAAGCTTTCATAATCTGTATTTTTTCTTTTCTCACTGATATAACCGTCCTCATGAGATGTATCATCGTCATCTTCTGATTTTTCTTCAGATGATTTATCTGCGTTCTGTGCTGTACTGCTGTCTGCACTGCTCGTGTTTTTCTGTCCGTCTTTTTTATCACATCCGGAAAAAGAAGCAGCCAGGATAACACTTAATATTAATATACTTAATTTTTTCAAAATAATCACGTTCCTTATAATTAAAATTAACCACTATAAATAATTATAAGTACAACCCCATGATATGTCAATAATTCCGCCGATATTTTCACACAGCTCTCATTTGGGTTATCAGCCATATGGCACATAACCGGATTTTTAAAGTCTGTACCGGTTACATTTTTTGCATAATTCATTATACATTATTAACAAAAGTTTTCTACATTGTTACAATTTACTTGACATTTTAATTGTTTTGTAATATAATAAAGATATCAGCTAAAGGGTTTAGGGATTAATACATTTGTTATACCGGGGGGAAAATCCTGATGCGAAAAAAAATAATTAACGCTGCTTTGTCCTTGGGATTAGCAGCAGGTATGGTATTTTCAGGCATGGGGGACTTTCGGATATCCGCTTTTTCTGCAGATGAGTACATACCGAGACTAACTGCTCCAAAAGAAGATCCGGAAGAGCCTGAATATCAATACTATTTCAGTGATGAAAACCATCTGTTCAAAATTGGCTACGGAATGCCGAACTGTACAGCTTATGCGTGGGGACGCATATTTGAACTGACAGGACAAAAACCGAAGCTTTCAGTTGACAACGCAGGCAGATGGTATACTTACAACAGTACAAACAAAATCTATTCCTACGGCTGTGTTCCAAAGCTTGGCGCTGTTGCCTGCTGGGACAAAAACGATGGAGTAAACGGTCACGTTGCTGTTGTCGAAAAGATTTCAAAGGACAAAAGTCAGGTCACAGTATCCGAATCCCAGTGGGACGGAGAAATGTTTATTACTTATACATATCAGAGTGACAGCTCAGACCATATGTCAAAATACAGATTTCTCGGATATATTTATCCTGATGAAACATCCGGCAAAAACTACGGGGATGCCTACAGGATCAAATCTTCCGAATCAGACAGGATCCTTACAAACACTGGCAAAAACAAGGTTTCAGTCGATATTCTGAAAACACAGACAGCTTTTCAGAATTTCAGATTTGAGATGACAAGCAAAGGTTCCTACAGGATATATTCTCTGACAGATGACAAAGCCCTTACACGAAAAGCTGACGAAGTAATTCTTTCTGACGAAAACGGTACATCCTCCGAATGGGTCGTATACCGTGAATCTGATACTGAATACACTATCGTTGACATAGAAAATGAGAACAACGTTCTTAGTATCGATGGTGATACAGGAAAAATTGAAATGTCTGCCTACACTGCAGAAAAATCACAGCTCTGGAAGCTTGGCAGACTTACAGGCGTTTCAGGAATAAGTACTTTTATCCGTGAAAAGGAACCAGAAAAAACAGGTTTTTGGATCGATATTCAAAATACCAAACTTAATTATCTGTCAACCGAGTTTCCCGATCTCACAGGAATAAAATTTTACTTAAACTCCAGAGAAATCACCGATCCTGATATGTCAAAGCTCAGAGTTTACTATAATTTCAACAAAGCTGGAAAAACTTCCATTAAGATAATATATGACGGGATGAGCGCCGAATATGAGGTAAATGTCATTGAAAATAAAAATACCGACATGAGTATTCCGGCTGTAACACAGACTGAAGAAACAGTAACCGAACCTGTTACTTCACAGATTACAGAGGTTTCTTCACAAAACGTTACCGATACAAAAGCAAAAGAAAAAAACGATAACGTTTCAGAAGAAACAAAGAACAATCTCAAAGACGCTCTTATAAAGTATCTGATAGAATATCAGAATGGAAATGCTGATGAATCATATGATGTCAACAAGGACACATATATCAGCGTTTCAGATCTAATTGCACTTTTCAAATAAGATGATTTTTCATTTTTATTCTCCTTTTTAAATTTTAGAAAAGATCACAGCTTTCAAAGCTGTGATTTTTTCTTTAAAAACAAAAATACTTCATCCGAAGAAAGCTTTTGTCCGGATGAAGTATTTTTCATTTTATTATCGATATATTATTATTCGTATTCAACTACGCTTGCCCATTTGAAGAGAAGATCCTTTTCCTCAGGCTTTCCCTTTACTGACTGTGAAGCTGCAACTATCGGAAGCCACTTCTGAATGTACTGCTTTGCGGTATCACTCATTTTGCAGTAAAGATCAAGGTATTTTGCTGCGAGTTCGTCCTTGCCTGCAAGACAGAAAAGAAGATATGTTCTTGCTGCATCTGCTGCTGCATTTCCCTGGGTTGCGTGAGCCCAGTCTATTATGTACGGTGTGCCGTCCCCTGCTATGATGACATTTGAAGGGTCAAGGTCTCCGTGACAGAGCTTGTTGTGTTTAGGCATGCTTTCAAGTCTGGTATGGAGTTCGTATCTTGTGGTTGCATCAAGGGATGTGGATGAGATCTTTCTGTTCATCTTGTCTTTGAGTTTGGTGAGAAGAGGGCATTTGTTTGTATGTATGGACATCTGAACGTTTACGAAAAGTTCAAGGTATTCATCTGTTTTTTCAGGGTGTTTTTCCATTAATTCTGCTATTGTGGTACCTTCGATGTAATCGGATATGATAGCCCATTTTCCTTCTATCATGGTTACTTCACGTACCTTTGGCATGTTAAGGCCGGTTTCTTCTACTCTCGCCTGGTTTAATGCCTCGTTTAAAATATCTGCTTTTGAATAATTTTCGTCAAATACCTTTATGGAGTTTGTACCGTCACGGTAGATTCTCTTCTGGGGTCTGACTGCTATTACGTTATCAAGGTTGTAGTTCATGGATAATACCTCCCTTTTAATATTTTATTTAAATTTTTAATTAATATTTTATTTTTATTCGAAAAAGGTTTTGGTTTCTGGGGGTGCTTAGGTGATTGCAGGGCTTTGCGGTCGCCCTGCACCTTCGCGGCACCTTTGCGACACCTTCATTTGTTTTTGAAAAAAGGGTTGTTTTTTGGAGGGCGCTTAGGTGATTGCAGGGCTTTGCGGTCGCCCTGCACCTTCGCAGCATCTTCGCGACACCTTCATTTGTTTTTGAAAAAAGGGTTGTTTTTTTGGGGGCGCTTAGGTGTTTGCAGGGCTTTGCGGTCGCCCTGCACCTTCGCGGCACCTTCGCAGAAACTCGTATATTTTTCGAAAAATTGTTTTTATTTTGATTTAGCTTT
>JAZUJY010000013.1:0-5541 GCA_045643005.1 Oscillospiraceae bacterium
AGCACAGAAAAGGAGCTAATCATATGGAAAACAAAATTCCAGAATCATGGACAGAGATGATTTTTAATCAGGAATCCAGTGGGAAAAGTGTTTTAGCATGGTGTAAGGAAAATGGAATACCATCTTCGACATTTTACTCACGTCGAAAGAAAGTAAAGAAATTAGCTGAAGCAAGTTCAGAATCATCGCACATCCCAAACGAAGTAGTTAGAATAAATCTAAAATCTGAGGATTCCCCGGAAGTCCATCAGACATTTAGCCAGGAAAAAATCAGAATGATAAAAGGAAACGTAATGTTTGAGTTTCCTGTATCAGCAGCATCAGAAATTCTGTCTGCTGTTCTGAAAGAAGGCGTAGTATGCTGAGAGAAGCTCAGGCTGAGAACCTCTACATAATAACGGGATACACAGATATGCGTAAAGGAGTCAAGGGATTACTTCAGATAATTCAGGGACAGTATTCTCTTGATCCATATACAGACAGTCTGTTTCTTTTTTGCGGAAGGAATGCGAGAAAAATCAAGGCACTATACTGGGAAGGCGGGCGAGATTGTTATTTTCGTTTTGGCATTTGAACCGTTGATTGATGTTGAATATAATTATATATTATGGTATAATAAAAAAATAGATTGCTATGAACGGAGGAAAACAAGAAAATGAGATATCCTATAGGTGTACAGACATTTGATGAAATAATAAACGGAAAATATGTTTATGTAGATAAAACAGATTTAGTATATAATCTTGCACAGGGTCATGTATGTTTTCTTTCACGTCCAAGAAGATTCGGAAAATCACTGCTTATAAGTACACTTGAATCATATTTTAATGGAAAAAAAGAACTGTTTAAGGGACTAAAGATAGAAGAGTTTGAAAAAGACTGGGAAGAGTATCCTGTATTCAGAATTGATTTCGCTAGCGGTGATTATAATACTCCGGATACTTTGCTTAACAAGCTGAATAAATTTGTCGGAATCTGGGAAGAACAATATGGTAAAAATGAGTTGTGTGTAGATATAGCAGATCGTTTTCAATATGTTCTTGAAGCGGCAGAGAAACAGACCGGTCATAAAGCAGTTGTTCTGGTAGATGAATACGATAAACCGTTACTTGACGTACTTGGGAAAGAACAGGAACAGAAAAACAGAGATACACTGAAGGGCTTTTACGGAACGTTTAAGGCTGCAGATGCACATATTCGTTTTGTGTTTCTGACTGGAGTAACAAAATTCAGCCAGGTATCAGTATTTTCAGGATTTAACCAGCCTGATGATATCAGTATGGACAGCAGATATGATCCAATATGCGGAATAACTGAAGAGGAGCTGTATTCATATTTTAAAAGTCCGATAATCGAACTGGCAGAAAAGAAAAAATGTTCAGAAGATGCCATGAAAGAGATCCTTAAGAAAAAGTATGACGGTTATCATTTTAGCGAGGAAATGCTGGATATATATAATCCGTTCAGTATTCTGAATGTTTTCAATAAAAATAAAACTGATGATTACTGGTACGAATCAGGAACGCCGACATATCTTGCCAAGCTTCTTGAAGACCGTAACGTTAATGTACAGAAGCTTGTAGGTCAGACTTATGAAAGAAAGTATTTTGTCGATTACCGAGCTGATTCGGAAGATCCGCTTGCAATGATGTATCAGAGCGGTTATCTTACAATCAAAGGATATGATGATGAATATGAAGAGTATCTCCTTGATTTTCCAAATGATGAAGTAAGAAAGGGATTTGCAGCATTAACTGCTAACAGCTATTTTGGAAAAACAGAATACAGACCTGACAGCTGGGTAAAAAACATAGACCGAATGCTTAAACGCTGCGATCTTGACGGAGTACACACAGCATTCAGATCATTTCTTTCATCAATACCGTATGAAGCAAATAAAGATGAAAGAGCAAAGGATTTTGAGACGCATTTTTCATATACGTTCTATATAATATTCAGATTACTCAGCTGTTACACAACATTGATTGAAAAGCAGAACAGCAAGGGAAGAGCGGATGTGATCATTGAAACAGACAACGATGTATTTATTTTTGAATTTAAGCTTGACGGAAGTGCCCAAGATGCATTAAAGCAGATAGAGGAAAAGCAGTACGCTGTTCCTTATCTTGATGACAAGCGGAAAGTTCACAAGATTGGAGTAAATATTTCAAGTGAGAGCAGAACTGTTGAAGAATGGATAGTTGAAAATTGATTTAATAATCTCTTTGTCTTTGTGAGACGGAGAGATTATTTTATAAAGACGTCGACCTTAAAGTATCGACCCACGTTGAGTGCGTGATATTGATGTCTAAAATTTAGGCTCTGAAACAACGTAGATAAGTCGGTCGTTATTTTTAAGTTAAAGATAGAGCGTTATTGGGAACAAATTCTATGATAAAATATATAGTAAAAAAAGGAATCTTTCAATCTTGTAATGCATAATGCGGATGGTAATTACAGTACTACAAAATTAAAAAAGAGTATTTCTGATATAAATGCTAAAGCTATGCAAGGGAAAATATAATATGCTAAAAATTATCATGGCCGACTTGGTAGTGAAATGGAGACTGAATTACTATCAAACCCTGATGCAGTATATGTTGCAGAAAATAAAGCACAGAATTTTATTTTTAGGAAAGGAGATAATGTGGTTATTGTTGAGAGTACAGGAAGTTTAAAAGGAAATGTTATAACAAGTTATGGTCCAAGCGGTGCCGGAGGAAACAGCGGTGCTGCTATTTTCGGAGGAAATCCAAGTGATCCCGGAATGCCGGTGACACATGATATGATAGTCAATGGAACCATTCCAACACCGAGCGGGGAGACACTGCCGCCGGCAACTCAACTTTATCCATGAATAAAATATGAAAGTATTATTATCTGAAAATCAAAACAGTTATTTTAACAATTCAAATGTAAGATGGTATTTGTCAAGTCAGGAAATCTGGATTGGACATGAAAAAAATTATAATGAAATCGAGGAGGTTACCGGTAATTCGTATGGAAGCTTTAACTGGCTTTATTCGTCAGCAGACACTATGCTGTTTGATAAAGATACTTTGGAATTCAGATCGGGAGTTTTTAAAATAAATGAGCCTATCAAAGTATCATACGATAAACTGCTCATTACAGATGAAAAAGAAGGAACCATAAAATTAGCAGAAGGGAAAAATTCAAATTGTGTACTGTGTGTATATAGTATATATTATCCTGATGTCGATATATTAATGTCATTTAATGAAAAAATAAGACAGGACGAGTGGATTAGTACAATACAGGTTACAAAAGATTTTTCTTTTATAATCAAAGATGATGAGACGTCAGGAATAGTATTAAAAAATGCCTTAAGACATATACTGAAAGATGAATATGATACAGCTGATACTGATGAACTTCATACCAATCACGACAAAAATATACTGGTACAGTATTTACTGCTTATTGAAAAGTTAAACGACGAATTGACAAGTGAAGAAGAAAAGAAACTTGAAAGTGATTTTAGAATTCTGTTTGAACAAATAAAAAATGATTCACTTCAGAACAATGCTGTAAAAGACAGTATTGCTAATATTCTTGATTATATGTGATTTATAATTGGAAAGAAGGGTTTGGAGTAAATAAAACAGGCTCCAAAGAAGTATCAGACGATACAAAAGTGTCAGATTAATCGGATGGGATGAAATACTGTTTACAGGAACTGATCCAAATGATCCTTATTCAGTGAATTCAAAGCTTAACGATGGTCAGGCTGACTCTGATAATGATTCTATTACAAATTATGATGAACTAAGATATATTCCTTTTGTAACAGATCCTTCAAAACTTGATACTGATGAAGAAGAAATTTATATGGAAACTAATCCGCGCAGTTTTGATACAGATAATGACGGATTGTCTGACGGTATAGAAACTGTGGAATGGTTTGATCCTTTGGATGCCAACCCGGACGGTGATACATATAATGATTATGAAGAATATATAAATAAAACAGATCCTTTTATTTACAATTTAACAGCTGAAGAATGGGGACAACAGTTCATTGAAGGTGCTATAAAAGGAGATTTAATAGAAAATCCAACAGTACCGCAATTGGTTGGACAGATAACACTTGGAGTGATTCCCATTGCAGGAGTCTTCTGTGATGTAAGAGATGCTTTAGTTAACGCAGTATACGAACACTGGCTATTAGCTGCAATAAGTCTTAGCGGCGTAATTTTAGTCGTTGGTGATTTAACAAGCGGATCCTCCAAAATTCTCAAATTTATTAATAAACATCTGGATGATACTGATGAGATTGCCGATTTACTGCTTTCATTATCAAAAAAATTCCCCGATGATTTTGCAAAATTAGTACCTAATTCATCGCTGGATGATATAATAGAAGCATTTAAGAAAACAAATTATATTTCCAGAAGTTCTTACGATGAAATAGCAGAAATTTTTGAGAAGGCAGGAAAGAAATTTCCGACAATTGCTGATGATTTTCCTGAAGCAAGAAAGCTGACTGCTCCAGATGATTTCTGGAAACTTGAGGATATCAAACGGGGAGATGCTATCGATGCTTTATTAAGCAATAATTTAGGACACAATTACAGGACTTATGATCATTATGATGAAGCGTCAAGAGTTGCAACAAGTGTTAAATCTCTCGATCCTATGAAAGTATCATATCAAAAGCCTAGCTGTTTAAAAGGTAAGCTTTATAAGTATGCAAGTGATTTAAATTCTGGTAATAATTATATTAAATTTAAAGGCAATCCAGAAAAGTATGTTGTTTTATAGAAAAAACTAGAATTAGTATTTCCAGATGTACCTTTTACTACTTCCCAAAAAAAGTAATTGTAGATTTTTTAAATACTGCAAAAGATACATATGGTATTGATGTTGTAATTACCATTTTGAAATAAAGTTAAGGAGCTAGATATAATGAAATCAAAAATGCAAGATTATTTTATTAATCGTCTTCCGCTTGTTTTGCGTAAAAGAAGTAATAAGCTCTATTTTCAACTTCAAATAGATGTTGCTCGCGATGATGGTTTATGTGCAGGAACTTATTTTGAGTATGATAAAACTGAATACAATGGTCAGGTTATTGAAGTGGGCAATATTGTTAAGAGAATGCTTGAAAGGTTTAATGAGATCGGAGATTTGTCACTTGATGAATTCAAGCTTTTAACGGGTTATGATGATCCTAAAAATCTTAAGAAAAAAAATATGAATGCTGTATATAATTTTTTGGATGCAGATGACCCAAATGATTTAGATAGATATTATTCGGAATGCTTTATTACATATTTAATTTCAGAAAATATTTATTATTTTTCTATTTCCTGGAACTACAGAAAAGGAACAAAATATTACAATGACAGTTCTGATTCAACCGGAAAAACCGGCATCCTCACATTTGAAGAACCTCTCGAATTTGACGACAGTATTTCCCCGGAAGAACTAGGAAAAATGGTACTTGAAGCTTTTGACAGAAGTGAAAAGATGGCAGAAAAGATGTCCGGAACATATTGCCCTCCAAAGACAATAGATCTG
>JAZUJY010000014.1:0-40033 GCA_045643005.1 Oscillospiraceae bacterium
AACAGACAACCGTCACTATGCACACGTTGACTGCCCAGGCCACGCTGACTACGTTAAGAACATGATCACAGGTGCTGCTCAGATGGACGGCGCTATCCTCGTTGTTGCTTCTTCAGACGGTCCTATGGCTCAGACAAAGGAACATCTTCTTCTCGCTCGTCAGGTTGGCGTTCCATACATCGTTGTATTCATGAACAAGGCTGACCAGGTTGAAGACGAAGAACTTCTTGAACTCGTTGAAATGGATATCCGTGAAACACTTGACAAGTATGAATTCCCTGGCGATGATACACCAATCATCAAGGGTTCAGCTCTCAAGGCTCTTGAAGCTCCGGATGATCTTAATGATCCTGCATATGCTCCGATCCTTGAACTCATGGAAGCTGTTGACTCATATATCCCAACTCCAGAAAGAAAAGCTGATCTCGCATTCCTTATGCCTGTAGAAGACGTATTCACAATCACTGGTCGTGGTACTGTTGCAACAGGTAGAGTTGAAAGAGGACAGCTCAAGACTTCTGATGAAGTTGAAATCGTAGGTCTTAAGGATGAAAAGATGAAGACAGTTGTAACAGGTATCGAAATGTTCAGAAAGATCCTTGATTACGCTGAAGCTGGTGACAATATCGGTGCTCTTCTCCGTGGTGTTCAGAGAACAGATATCGAAAGAGGACAGGTTATCTGTAAGCCGGGTTCAATTCATCCACATACAAAATTCCATGGTCAGGTTTACGTTCTTAAGAAAGAAGAAGGTGGTAGACATACTCCATTCTTCACAAACTACAGACCACAGTTCTACTTCAGAACAACAGACGTTACAGGTGTTGTTACACTTCCTGCAGACAAGGAAATGTGTATGCCTGGTGATAACGTTGAAATGGACGTTGAACTCATCACACCAATCGCTATCGAAGAAGGTCTCCGTTTCGCTATCCGTGAAGGCGGCCGTACAGTTGGTTCTGGTGTTGTTACAAAGATCAACGACTAATTTGAACTTTAAAGCAGCTTAAAAGCTGATGTTATTAAAACAGAGTACAGTATAATTTTTATTGTACTCTGTTTTTTTAAAAAAAGAAATTGCTTTTTTTATTGGTTTTTATTTGATGGAAAAAACAAATTTTTGTTTTTTTTTATAGTTTAAGTAAACGATTAACCGACGTAAATGAAAGGATGTAATCAATTATGAAAAAAATTACGGCTGCTATTTCAGCACTTGTTCTTGCAGCATGTTCAATGACATCATCATTCTGTTTTGCAGAAGATACAAATGAAGCACCTGCTGCACTTACAGCATCTCCTGTACTTCTTACATCATCTGACAGTTCAACAGCTGATGAAAGTGCTTCCTATGAAATGAATGTAAAAGTTGACCTTTCTTCCGAAGGAAAGAAAATAAGCCCGTATATTTTTGGTGTTAACGAACATGGTATTTCCAAAAATACTACTGTAAATGCAGTAAGACAGGGCGGAAACAGATATACTGCATATAACTGGGAAACAAACTATTCCAATGCAGGCTCTGACTGGAAAAATTCATCAGATACATATCTTTCTGATTCAAACGATCCTGCTGACTGTGCTAAGCAGTTATCAAAGAAAGCTGAAAAATACAGTATACCGTATAAACTTACAACTCTTCAGATGGCCGGTTATGTTTCAGCAGATAAAAACGGAGAAGTAAGCAAGGATGAAACAGCTCCGGGTGAAAGATGGAACGAAGTAGTATTTTCTAAGGACGGCGAACTCTCAGATACACCTGACCTTACTGATGGAAAGGTTTACATGGACGAATATGTAAACTATCTTGTAAAAAATCTTGGTGATTCACAGTCCGCAACCGGTATTCAGGGATACAGTCTTGACAATGAACCTGCTCTTTGGTCTTCAACTCATTCTCTTGTTCATCCTGAAAAAGCTCAGTGTGATGAAATGATCACCAAGTCAGCTGCACTTGCAAAATCTGTAAAGAATATCGATAAAAATGCAGAAATTTTTGGACCTGCTCTGTATGGATATGCTGCATTTGCAACATTCCAGGATGATGATGAGGGCACTATCTGGAAAAATACATACGGTGATCAGTATGACTGGTTCCTTTCATTCTATCTTGATAAAATGAAGGAAGAAAGTGAAAAGGAAGGACAGAGACTTCTCGATGTTCTTGATGTTCACTACTATACAGAAGCTAAGGGAACCTGCGGTCAGAGAATGTGTTCAGATCCGACTCATACAGAATGTATTGATGCGATGCTTCAGTCATACAGAACACTTTGCGAAAAAGGTTATCAGGAGGACAGCTGGATCGGTGAATGGTGTCAGGTAAATCTGCCGCTTCTTCCGAAGATCCAGGAAACAATTGATAAATATTATCCAGGAACAAAGCTTGCCGTAAGTGAATACGATATGGGCGGCGGTAAGACAATTGCAGGTGCAATTGCTGAAATTGACACTCTTGGAACATTTGCAAAAAATGATGTTTATCTTGCAACTCTCTGGGCAGAAAATGTTCCTTATCAGTTCAGTGCAATAAACATGTATACAAACTTTGACGGAAAAGGCACTGCTTTTGGTGATACACTTATTGATTCACAGACAGATGATTATGTAAAATCAACTTCATATGCTTCGATCAACGGTGATGATCAGAGCAAAGCTACTGTAATTGTTACAAACAAGAGCCAGACTGAAACTGAAAAGGCAGTTATTTCTCTTGAAAATGCTGATGTTGAATACAAGAATGCTGCAGTATATGTTCTCAGCGGTGATACCAGTGAAATCGTTCATGTAACAAGCATTGACAAAATCGATGAAAATACATTTACTATAGAACTTCCTCCGCTTTCAGCTGCAGAAGTATATGTAACATCTGATGAAGACGGATTCAGACCTGTTGAAGAAAAACCTGAGGAAGAAGTGTTTATAAAGCTTCCGGGTGTTCTTTCAGCAAATGTTACAGATGAACTGACAGCATACAGCGCAAAGTTTGAAAACCCCGTAGGAAGCACAATGGCTTTCGATGTTGTAGTTCCTGAAGGATGTCCTATGGTTTCAGGCGGTCTTGATTTCAATGTTACTCTTGACGGTCAGTATTACTGGGTATGCTATGACTGGAGTACAGATCATACCGGTGAAGTAAAGATGGATATGTCAATGCCGACATCAACATTTGTAGATGATGAGACATGTAAGGATGAAGAGCTTCTTGCAAAGCTTGGACAGGAAATAATGAAGAACAGCAAGGATGCTGAAGTTCAGATCTGGTATGTTGCTGACAAGAACTGGGATGGACAGGCTACAAGTCTTGCATCTGTAAGCTCAATGAGCACTTATGTATCAGAAAATGAATTTGACTATGGCGATTTCAATGCAGATGGTGTAGTAGATCTTACCGACCTTACGATCATGTCCTTAAATCTTCTTGGCGATTATGATGTTGATTCTGCTCTGTTAAAATATTTTGATGTTGATGCAAGCGGCGAATACAACATAGGCGATCTTGCACATCTCAAAAGATATATAGTAAAAGATGAAGGCGCAGTTCTTGCAAAAAAATAATTAGCCATTAATAAATATCATATATAATAAAAAAGTCTGCTTTTTATTAAGCGGACTTTTTTTATTTCTCTTGAATGTTATGCATATATTGTGATATACTATATGGGAACCTGAATATGAAAAAGGTTTGTAATACTACTATGAACAGGATGGTTTATGTTATGCTGCTTGCTATTGATGCCGGAAACACAAATATAGTGTTTGGAATATATGAAAATGATGAACTGGTGCATTCATTCAGAACGCTGACGTATAAGAGTGAGGATGCTTCAGAGAAGTATAAAAAAATACTTCCGGAACTTTTAAAAAAATATGAAAACAAAATTGATGCAGCCGTTATGTCTTCAGTAGTGCCTTCCGTAAATGAAGCAATAAGTTCATATGTTGAAGAAAATTTCGGATGCAGTGTACTTTTTGTTACCTGTCATATAAACACCGGGATACAGATAAAATCAGACAAACCTGAGGCAGTCGGTGCAGATCTGATCTGTGCAGCGGCTGAAGCCTATATGAAATACAAAGATTCAGTAATAGTCTTTGATCTCGGTACAGCAGCTACAGTAACTGCTGTTGATAAACAGGGATATTTTCTCGGCACATCGATAAGTCCGGGTCTTAACATCAGCATGAAAGCCCTTGCAGATGCTGCGTCGCTTCTGACTGAAATTGATCTTAACGAAAATGATATATCTGTTGTCGGAAAAAATACTGCTGATGCGATCCGTTCGGGTATAGTTATAGGTGCGGCATGTTTTATAGACGGCATGACAGAGAGATATAAAAAAATACTTGGCGAGGATTCACATGTAGTGATCACCGGCGGGTTGTCAACTCTGGTACTTCCTTACTGCTTTACAAAACCGGAGTATTTCGAAAACCTTGTGCTTGATGGAATAAAAGATATCTACAGACTGAATATGTAAATTTATTTTTTTAAGAATAATTACTGCTTGAAATAGTACAATTTTGAATGATTTTTAGTATATTAGACAAATTGATTATACATAATAAATAGATTTTGTTAGTTCATTTTTAGCATTCGTGATTGATTTTTTTCATGACTTATAGTATAATAATAAAGAACGACATTTTATAGGGGTTTTAAACCGGTTTCAAACAGTGAAAACGGTTTGGGTATTGTTGAAATTTTTTTGAGAAAAGTCAGAAAATCAGCAAAAAAAGTTTTTTTCGGAAAAGAGGAAACTGAGAAATGGAGTTTTTCCATAAATCTGTTATGTTAAATGAATGTATCGAGCTTCTTGATATAAAACCTGATGGTATTTATGTTGATGGTACAGCAGGCGGAGCAGGACATTCGATGCAGATAGCAAAAAGATTAAATGAGAACGGATTGCTGATTGCACTTGACAGGGATCCCGATGCGATAGCGGCGGCAACAGAAAGACTTAAAGATTATAACGCAAGGGTAATAAAATGTAATTTTTCTGAGATCAGAGATGTCCTGAAATGTCAGAATATCGAAAAAATAGACGGACTTTTGCTTGACCTCGGAGTTTCTTCACATCAGCTTGACGTTGGAGAACGCGGATTTTCATATAATGCGGATGCCCCTCTGGATATGAGAATGAGTAAGGAGGGAATCAGTGCAAAGGACATAGTAAATACGTATTCAAAAGAGGAACTTGCAAAAATAATATTTGAATACGGAGAAGAAAAATTTTCATGGAGAATAGCTGAGAACATTATAAAAGCACGTGAGACAAAGCCTGTTGAAACAACATTTGAGCTCAGTGAGATAATCAAAGAAAGTGTTCCTGCGAAGGTAAGACGTGAAAAAAATCCTTGTAAGAAAACTTTCCAGGCGATAAGAATTGCAGTGAACGGTGAGCTGGATCATTTGAACAAAGGACTTGATGATGCTTTCAGTGTCCTGAAACCGGGAGGAAGGATCGCTGTAATAACATTCCACTCTCTTGAAGACCGACTTGTAAAGCAGAAGTTCGCAGGATGGTGTAAAGGATGTACCTGTGATCCGAGACTTCCGCAGTGTATTTGCGGCAAAACACCGGAGGCAAAGCTGGTGAACAGAAAACCTGTCGAAGCCGGTGAAGAAGAACTGAATGAAAATAACAGAAGCCGGAGCGCAAAGCTTCGTGTCCTTGAAAGAATTTAGGTGGGATCATATGTCAATGCAGTCAAATATGGCATACAAATATGACTTAAACAAATACAGAAAACTTTCATCCTCGGAGAACGAAGAAGTTAAAAGAGAAAGTATAGTGATCAACAAGACTAAGGCCGAAAAAACTTCGACACTTAAAATAGCTATACTTGCTTTTGCAGCAGCTGTTCTTCTCTTTTTCGTTATATACGGAAAAGTACAGGTAAGTGATATGTATTCAAAAATAAATGAGCAGAAAGCTATTCTGACAAATGAAGAGAATGAAAATAAAAGGCTCAAAGCTGAAATCGAAGCTAATAATTCCCTTAAAAAGGTTGATGAATATGCTGAAAGTATAGGACTTCAGAAAATTGATCCTTCTCAGTTCTGGTATGTAGAGCTTGATAATGACGATGTTGTTGTAATAGCTGAGAACAATGATAATATTTTTATTAAGATAAAAAAATTTTTCTCATCTGCTTTTGAATATTTTGAATGAGAGCGACGAAGAGTGTATTATGGATCAACAGGGGTTATTGATGTTTTTAATTAGATTTGAAAACATTGACTATCCTCTGTCAGGCATAATACAATTTCTTTGTCGTTATATTTTGGTTTGACTAAAAAAGCATATATTCAAAAAATTAAGAGATCAGAATGTTAAAAAATAATGTTCTGCAGTAAATAAACTGAGGTATTGGGTATTTTATCCAATCGTTAAAGTAAGAATATACGATATATGAGATGAAGAGTAACGAGAGGTAATAAATATGATGAATCAGCCTTCAGTAAAAATGAAGAAAAGAGCCAATGTGGTTGTAATGATCGCAATAATGCTTTTCGGTATTGCTGTAGCTTTAAAGCTTTTCAGTGTTATGATAGTTAATCGTTCCGTGTATCAGGCAATGGCTGATGATAATCAGTTCAAAGCTACAGAAGATAAAGCAACTCGAGGATCCATATACAGCGCCGACGGAAAAATCCTGGCTCAGACTGCAAATGTTTATAATATAAAACTTGACCCGAAAGCGTATTTTGAAAATGATGCATTGAGTGATCCGGAAAAAGATCAGGCTCAGCGCAATAAAATTGCTGAATATCTTTCAGGTAAGCTCGGTATTTCAAAAGAAGAAGTTGATAATGCTTTTGAACAGAAAGAATCAAGATGTATTTATCTTGCCAAAAGAGTAGAAAAAGAATTAAGAAATGAGATAATCAGCTACAGAGTTGAAAAAAACAAAGCACTGACATGTTTAGGCTCAGAGGAGGCTTCCAAGAGATATTATCCTCAGGATTCTCTGGCAGCTGCAGTTATTGGTTTTGCTGATGAGACCGGCGAAGGACAGTATGGAATAGAAAGACAGTATAATGATAATCTTGCCGGTGTAAATGGTGTATCTATTTCTGCAACAAATGTAAATGGTGATCCGATACCGTATAAAAATTCAAAGCTGTATGAAGCAAAAGACGGAGATTCTATAGTTCTGACCATTGATTCAATGATTCAGTACTACACAGAATCTGCACTTGAAGAAGCATGTAAAAATGCCAGAGCTGCCGAATCCAGCTGTGCTATTGTTATGAACTGCAAAACGGGCGAGATCCTTGCGATGGCATCATATCCTAATTTCAACCTGAACAATAAAGGCGTTTTAAATGAAGAATATCAAAGTATAGTTAATGAGATAATAGATCCTGAAAAAAAACAGGAAAAAACATCTGAGCTGTTTGAGAAAATGTGGAGCAACAGGTGTATATCAAAGATCACAGAGCCGGGATCTGTTTTTAAGGTAATTACAGGTGCTGCAGCTCTTGAAGAAAAAGTTGTTGATCCGTATAAAGATACTTTTATGTGTCAGGGAACATATTATATAGATAACAATCCGGATCTTCCGATTTACTGTCATGATCTTGGAGGACACGGAGTTGATACATTCAGAGAAGCTCTTGCTGATTCATGTAACCCTTCATTTGCTCAGATAGGATTAAAGCTTGGAGCAGAAAGATTCAGCTACTATGAGGATGCATTCGGTCTAAGGGAAAAAACAGGAATAGATCTTCCGGGTGAAAGCAGCAGCTATGTTGCTCCATACGAAAGCTTATCAAATCCTGCTTCCGGTCTTACTGATAAGCTTATGCTCGGAACATGTTCCTACGGACAGGCAAATTCCATTACACCTCTTCAGATGATCACAAGTTATGCTGCAGTTGTAAACGGCGGATACCTTATCCAGCCTCATGTAGTCAGCAAGATCACTGACAGTGATGGAAATACAATAAAATCAGTCGGAAAAATGGTAAAAAGACAGGTCATTTCTGAAGATTCTTCTGCAAAAATGAGAGAAGCTCTTACTTATGTTGTTGACGGTGATACTTCTTCTCATAATGCTTATATCAGAGGATATAAGATCGGCGGAAAGAGCGGTACGGCAGAAAAACGTGGTGAATTAGTAAATGAACAGGCTGAATGGAACCGTAAGAAAGAACAGGCAGAAATCGATAATGTAGTTTTTGATGAACCTGAACCGCAGAAGGATCAGTGTGTAGCTTCATACTGTGCATTTGCTCCGTCAGATGATCCTGAAATAATAGTTTATGTTGCAATCGATGAACCTTATACCGGAGATGAAAGAGCTTACGGAGGAACACTTGCTGCTCCGTGTGTAACACAGATCCTGAAGGATACACTTCCATACCTCGGTTATCTGCCTCAGTATGATGATAATTATGAAGAACAAAGAGACATCAGAGTCGCAGATGTAACAGACAAGGCACGTGAAGAAGCGGAAGAGATCCTTAAGGAACAGGGATTTGAAGTTGAAATCAGAGGAGACGGAGATAAAGTCGTAAAACAGTTCCCTTCATTTACAAACAGTATGCCTGCAGGCCTGAAAGTAATCTTATTTACAGATGCTGAATTAATGACAGAAAAATTTAAAATGCCTGATCTGACAAATATGACGATTTCAGAGGTTGAAGAAAAAATGGCTTCTCTTGGAATGAATCTGAAAAAAGAAGGGGCAAATACAGAAAACGCAAAGGTTATTTCACAGTCGATAAAGGCGGATAAGGTAGTCGAGGAAGGACAGGTAGTCACTGTAACGTTCGGCATAATCGATCCGACGGGCTGATATTATTGTTTAGGAGAATTGAATTGAAATTACATGAATTATTTATAGATATCTGCAGTGTGGATATCGAAAACACGGAAGTTAGCCTGATTACTGATGATTCGAGAAAAATATCGGATGATTGTGTATTTGTCTGCATAAAAGGCGAAAAATTTGACGGACATCAGGCTGCAAAGGAAGCAGTTGAAAAAGGTGCATGTGCTGTTGTTACAGAACATGACATGGGAATTGAAAGACAAATAATAGTAAAAGATACTCGTGAGTGTTATGGAAAGCTGTGTGCTGCATGGTTTGATCATCCTGAAAGAAAAATGAAATTTATCGGTGTTACAGGAACAAACGGCAAAACAACAATGACAAATGTAATAAAATATATTCTCACATCAAAAGGCTATAAGACAGGGCTTATCGGAACGATCCAAAATGAGATCGGAGAAAAGATCATGCATACAAATAATACT
Source organism: Oscillospiraceae bacterium (assembly GCA_045643005.1). GTDB lineage: Bacteria > Bacillota > Clostridia > Oscillospirales > Ruminococcaceae > HUN007. Next base: position 9,270 of record JAZUJY010000014.1, read on the forward strand.
ACTCCGCTTACATTTGAATACATGGAGCTTCTGAATCAGATGGTCGAGGAAAAATGCGATGTGGTTGTAATGGAGGTTTCTTCGTTCGGACTTGTTCAGCACCGGATAGGACCGACGCATTTTGATGTTTCAGTGTTTACAAATCTTACTCAGGATCATCTTGATTATCATGTGACCATGGAGAATTATTATCTTGCAAAAAAAATGCTGTTTGATATTTCAGATAAAGCAGTTATTAATATCGATGATGCTTATGGAAAAAGACTTTTTGAAGAGATAAGCTGTAAAAAATACAGCTACGGCAGAGATAATGATGCGGACTTTCATGCGTATGAAGCAAATCTTTTGTCGGATAAGACATCCTTTAAGCTGTCATTCTCCGGCATCGAGCATGAAATAGACATGAAAATGACAGGAATGTTTAATGTTGACAATATTTCTGAAGCACTTGCTGCGTGTGAAATATTTGGTATTCCTGTTTCAGAAGCAGAAAGAAGCATTTCATCTTTTAATGGTGTAAAGGGAAGATGCGAGATCATTCCGACAGGAAGAGATTTTACAGTTATTTGTGATTATGCTCATACACCTGATGCAATAGAAAATATTTTAAAAAGTGTAAAAGAATACTGTAAGGGAAGACTTATATGTCTTTTCGGATGCGGCGGATGCAGAGACAAGACAAAAAGACCGCTCATGGCAGAAGCAGCGGCAAAATATGCCGATCTTCTTATGATCACATCAGATAATCCGAGAGATGAGGATCCGATGATGATCATAGCAGATATAGTGGAAGGCGCAAGAAAGACGGGAACAGACTATATAGTCGATGTTGACAGATATGAAGCTATAGTGGAAACCGTCATGCTTGCACAGAAAAACGATATTATAGTTCTTGCCGGAAAAGGTCATGAGGATTATCAGGTTCTTGCTGAAGGAAAATACATTCATTTTGATGAGCGTGAAGTAGTAAATGAAGCGCTCTCAATGTTAAAGTAATTGTTTGGAGGAAATATATATGTCAGTCCAGTTTGTTCTGAGAATGGTGGTATCATTGTTCTCTTTTGCTGTTGCCGCTGCAACGGGTAAAGTTCTTATTCCGTATCTCAGAAAGATACACTTCGGTCAGACTATCCTTGAGGAGGGACCGTCATGGCATAAAAGTAAGCAGGGAACACCGATAATGGGCGGATTTATGTTTATTATCTCAAGTGTTCTGGTTTCGCTTGCAGGATATGCGGTTTACAGGGTGTTTTATTACGATGTGTCAAATCACAACGCAAATGTTGGAATGCTCAGATATTTTTCATGTATGCTTTTCGCTCTTTTCTTTAGTATGATCGGATTTGCCGATGACTATATCAAAGCTGTAAAAAAACAGAATCTCGGTTTAAATGTTAAACAGAAACTCATTTTTCAGTTTGTGATCTGTTCTGCTTTTTTAGCTGCTATGTATTTTCTTGGTGATAAATCCACAGAGATCGATCTTGTTTTTGTAAAGTTTGACATTGGTATTTTTTATTATCCGTTGATGATCCTGTTTATGCTTTATATAACCAATGCTGTTAATCTGACAGACGGAGTTGACGGACTGTGCGGTTCAGTAACTGTTATTACCATGCTTGCAATGTCAACACTGTGCATGTTTATAAATCAGTTTGAAGTATCTTTGTTTTCAATTGCGGTTGCAGGCGGATGCCTCGGATTTCTTGTATGGAACCTTCATCCGGCGAAATGCTTTATGGGCGATACAGGGTCCATGTTCCTTGGCGGCGCATTTACTGCTGTAGGTTTGCTGACTCACAATCATTTTCTGATGATCATGATAGGACTGCTTTATATAGTTGAGGCTTTATCCGTTGTTATTCAGGTTACTTATTTTAAAATCACAGCAAGGATACATTTCAAAAAGACAGGTGAAAAGGGAAAAGGCAAACGACTTTTCAAAATGACTCCTATTCATCATCATTTTGAACTCAGCGGATTCAGCGAATACAAAATTGTGATCACTTTTTCCATATTTACGCTTTTGTTCAGTATTGCAGCACTTATTATAGGAAGCAAGATCTGATTTTCCTTAATCGTATGACATTTTTATTATCCCGGAAAACGGAGGTGCCTGATGGATCAGAACGAGATTCAGAACAACGATGTATCCGATGTTCAGAATGAAAATAAAGAAAATGAAACAGTAAAAAAAACTAAAAAGAAAGATAAACCGGAGATAAAAGAAGAAAAGAAAGATAAAGGCAAAACCAAAGAAGAAAAGAAAAAGAAAACAACTCTTCTTGAAGCCATGAAAAATGATCTTAAGGAATGGCATGTTAGAAGCAAAACACTTGGGAACTTTGATCTTCCATTCTTTTTTATCCTGATCACACTTCTTGTTTTCGGAATAATCATGATGTTTTCCGCAAGCTATGCATGGGCTATCAGTGAGGGAAAATCCGGATCATATTATGCAGTTCTTCAGATCTGTTTCGCACTGGTCGGACTGTTTTTCATGTTCCTTCTTTCAAAAATAGATTATCATATTTTTCAGAACAGTTTTATAGCATGGACCCTTTTTATAGTCTGTCTGCTGATGCTGATAGTGATTCTTATCGAGCCGATAGGTCTTGGCGTTACACTGAATGAATCGACCCGATGGATCAAATTCGGACCGCTTCAGTTCCAGCCTTCAGAGGTAACAAAGTTTTCTCTTATTATTCTTTTTGCAGTTATGATCACTCGTAATTATAAAAAGATGAATACATGGAAAACAGGAATATTGCCTTTTATTGTCATTCTTGGAGTTGTTGCAATGCTTCTTATGAAGGAACCGCATTTGTCTGCGACAATTCTTATTGCACTTGTAAGCTTCATAATGATTTTTATAGGCGGAGCAAGAGTGAAAGATCTTCTTATTACCGGTACAGTCGGAGTCGCAGGACTGGCTGTAGTGGTGTGGTATAAGATATATGTAAAGGGTACTACATACTTTTTGAACAGATTTTATGCATGGCTGAAACCTTTTTCCGGAAAACAGTACGGCTGGCAGACTGACCAGTCACTTGTTGCCATAGGTTCAGGCGGATTGTTTGGAATGGGTCTGGGAAATTCAAGACAGAAATTTATGTATTTGCCTGAAACCAAAAATGACTTCGTTTTTGCTATAGTATGCGAGGAGCTTGGTTTTGTCGGAGCAATGACAGTTATGATCCTGTTTGCATTTTTGATTTTCAGAGGATTTTACATTGCATCCAAGGCACCTGATAAGTTCGGTATGCTGGTTTGCATCGGTCTGACAAGCCAGGTAGGTTTACAGGCTTTTCTGAATATTGCGGTTGTAAGCAATTTTATTCCAAATACAGGAATAAGTCTTCCTTTTTTCAGTTATGGCGGAACGTCACTGATGATGATCCTTGCACAGATGGGGATAATACTGAACATCTCCAGACATGCTGTAGAAAATGAAGAAAAAGATACAGATACAGAGGAAATCAGCGAAGAGAGCGGATTCAAAAATAAAAGGAAAAAAATCAAATACAGCCAGAAAGTTGAGGATGATCAATGAAGGCACTTATTACCGGAGGCGGTACAGGAGGACATATAAATCCTGCACTTGCAATTGCATCAATTATCAAAGAACATGATCCGTCAGCAGAGTTTCTGTTTGCCGGTACTCCGTTTGGAATGGAAGCAAAACTGATTCCACAGGCAGGTTATGCCTTTGAACCTATAAAGGTAAAAGGGTTTCAGAGAAAGATAAGCCTTGAAAATATCAAAAAAAATATTCAGGCTGTCTGCTATCTTATGACATCGACCGGAAGAGCAAAGGAAATAATCAGAAATTTCGGACCTGATATTGTTATAGGAACCGGCGGATATGTAAGCGGACCCGTAGTAAGACAGGCTGCAAAGATGAATATTCCGACTGCTGTTCATGAGCAAAATGCTTATCCGGGAGTAACGAACAAGATCCTTTCAAAGGATGTTGATAAGCTGATGCTGACAGTGAAGGAAGCACTGGATTATTTTGAAAAGGATGTTGACTATACCGTAACCGGTCTTCCTGTCAGGGATGAACTTCTGAAAAAGGATAAAAATACTGCAAGAAAAGAACTGGGATTTGATGATTCATTTACTATTCTTTCCTTCGGAGGAAGTCTGGGTTCAGGCTGCATAAATGATACAATGGCAGAGGTAATAAAAAATTCTGTTTCAAAAGGTCTGAAGATCAATCACATTCATGGCTACGGCGGAATGGGAAAGGACACTTTTCCGGAACAGATGGCAAAATACAATGTTCCGATGAAATCTGACAGAATAAGAATATCTGAGTATATAAACGACATGGATACTTGTATGGCGGCAGCCGATTTTGTTATAAGCCGTTCAGGCGCAACGACACTTGCAGAGCTTGAGGCAATGGGAAAACCGGCACTCCTGATCCCGTCGCCTATAGTTGCAGGAAATCATCAGTTCCACAATGCCAATGTTCTTGGAAAAGCAGGTGCTGCTTTTGTAATTGAACAGAAAAATGTTAAACCGGAAGAAATTATCCGAATAGTAGAGGATCTTTATGAAAATCCTGATAAAGTAAGAAAAATGTCTGAATGTTCAGCCAAGCTTGCAGTAAACGATACTGCCCAGCGAATATGGAATGTAATTTCTGAGCTGACCGGAGGACAAAAGCAGAATACTTAAAAGTACTTGTTGTTCTGTATCATGTATTTGAAAGGAATGAGAGAAGCTTGGCAAATGATAATATTAATAAAATCGATATGGACAACGGCAGTGAAAGCAGAAGAAAAAAAAGAAGACGCAGAAATGTTCCGGGATATTATCTGCTGGTTCTCTGTCTTGCTGCCGGGATAGTGGCAACTCTTTCTTTTACTGTGTTTTTTAACATAAAGTATTTTGAAATAAGTTCAAATTCAAAGTATGAACTGGTTGACGTTGCAAAATCGTCAAAAGTAAACAAAGGCGATAATCTTTTAAGGCTGGATACAGAAGAAGTAAGGAAAAACATTCTTGATTCCATGCTTTATATCGATGATGTTACAGTAGAAAAATCGTTTCCTTTTACGTTGAAAATAGATCTTGTTCCAAGCGAGGAGCTTGCATATATTTATGCAAATGAAAAGTATATCCTGATCAGCAAAAACTGGCGAATACTTGGAAGCTTCAATGCTCCGGAAAAAGATGATCTGATGGTAATTGAAGGATTTGAGCCTGCATCAGACAAGCTGAAAACTCTGTTGTCAGAAAAAATAACGCAGCCTGCAGATCCTGATGATCCTTCAGCAAATGAATATATTGAGAAAAATGAAGAAAACAGACTGAAATCAGATATCCTGAAAAATATTTTTGATATTGTATCACGAAGAAATATGAAAAATATCGGCACAGTCGATATCACAGATCCATATAATATTTCGATCAGCTATGATAACAGGATCAATATACTGGTCGGTGATTATGATGATCTTGAATACAAAATGAGGCTCGCTTACCAGATACTGAATGATGAACCTCTTTCAAGAAAAAATAAAAAAGGCTATCTGATATATCAGGAAAAATCGCAGTATTCTTATGTAGCTGAGGAAGACTACCGTGAAGTAGAAAACAGGAAAGAGAATGTGAAAAAGAAGAATTCAGAAAAAAATGAGGAAATAACTGAAGAAATCACGGAAGAATCAAAACCGGAAGAAACAACAGAAAATGCGGCTGAGTGACGTGTCTTTTTGGATTTATTTAACTTTTTGAAAAAAGATTGCATTTTTTTTTCAAATTTACTTGAAATCATAAATGAAATGTGATAAGATATTATTGGTATTTTCTTTGAAATCTTTTGATTGTTATAATATAATGAATTAAATGAATTAAATGAATTAAATGAATTAATATAAACTGAGAGGAGTATTTAAATGGCAGGTTTTGTTTTTGAAAGCGATTCTTATGATCCGGATGTAAATATTAAGGTCATAGGTGTTGGCGGCGGCGGTGGAAATGCACTTAATTGTATGGCTGATTCAGGAGTAAATGATATAGAATATATCGCCGTAAATACTGATGCTTCAGCATTAAGAAATTCTAAGGCTACGTCAAAGATACAGATCGGTGCTAAGCTTACAAGAGGCAGAGGTGCCGGCAACAAGCCTGATGTTGGTGAAAGATCTGCACAGGAAAACAAAGAAGAAATCGCAGCTGCTCTTAAAGATGCAGACATGATTTTTATTACTGCCGGTATGGGCGGTGGAACAGGAACAGGTGCTGCACCGGTTGTTGCTCAGATTGCTCAGGAACTTGAGATCCTTACAGTTGCCGTAGTAACAAAGCCGTTCCTTTTTGAAAGAGAGCAGAAAATGCTTCAGGCTGAAAGAGGAATCGCAGAACTTAAAAAATATGTAGATTCACTTATTGTTATTCCTAATGAAAAACTTCTTGTCGGACTTGACAAGCCGCTTACAATGAGAGAATCATTCTCACTTGCAGATGATATTCTTAAGACCGGTGTAAAAAGTATTTCAGATCTGATCACAGATGATGGTTTTATCAATCTTGATTTTGCCGATGTATCAACAATTATGAAGGGCGCAGGCTATGCGCATATGGCAATCGGATACGGTTCAGGAAAAGACAAGGCTACAGATGCTGCCAAGGCAGTTATTTCAAGTCCGCTTCTTGAAACTTCTATTTCCGGTGCAAACAGACTTCTTATCAACATAGCAATGTCTGAAGACGTTCTTGCTGAAGAAGTTGATACAGCTACAAAGATGATCACAGATACAGCAGCAGATGATGTTGAATTTATTTTTGGTACTGCATTCAAAGAAGACATGCAGGATGAAATGAGAATCACAGTTATTGCAGCAGGTTTTGGTGAACCAAAGAGTGTTATTCCGATAGATAATCCGCTTATTGATGACACACCTGTTTCACAGGCAGCTCCAAAGACTGTTATGAAGCCTTCAATGTCACAGCAGCTTAAGTCAACAGGTCTTGCCGGAGACGAAGATGATCTTGATGCTATATTCAAGATACTTGATAATAAAAAATAAAATCTTTTTCCAATTTCGCACACATTTCATAAAAATGTGTGCGATTTGTTTTTTTAAGGTTGTATAAAGTGTAGATAATTCTAAACAAAAGTTGTGCAAAATGTTGTGTTGCTAATATCTATGTAAATATGTTATAATATAGGTAATAAAACCATAACTATTTATTATTATGTGTATAAATATTGTTATTTTTATTTTTGCTAAAAATCTCAATTGATAAGGAGTAAGATACAATATGGACGAAGTAAATAACGAATTAGGAATATTTAAAGAGGCGCGTTTCGGCGGATTTGTAAAAGAAGACGTTCTAAATTATACAAAAAAACTTACAGATGAAAATAATCAGCTCAAGGAAAAAATTCAGGAACTTGAAAAGTCTGCATCGTCAGCTCCTGCTCAAAAGTCAAACGGTTCCGGTGCAGGAAGCGGAAAAGTATCAGAACTTGAAGAAGAAGTAAAAACACTTACAAATAAGATAAATTCAACAAATATCACACTTAAAAAAGTTGAGGAAGCTCTTCAGTCAGAAAAGAAAGCACGTCAGTCAGAAAAGATGCTTTACGAGGCTGAAAAGGCAAAATATGAAGAAACTGAAAAAAGAATGGCAGCTGGCGGTGCCGGCGCCGGTGCAGTATCAGGCATGAGTGATGCTGAAAAGAAAGATTTTGAGAAAAAAATAGCAGATAAAGATAATCAGATAAAGGCAAAGGATGAACAGCTGAAAAACAAGGACAAAGAGATCATGGATCTTAAAAAATCAGTTGCTCAGAAGGAATCTGAAATAGAGGAACTTAAGCTCAGTCTGGAAGAAGCTAAGGATGGAGCTGCTGACAGCGGACTTCAGAGTACTTTCGATATCGGAAATGTATTTATTGAAGCTCAGAATACTGCCAAAAAGATTACAATTGAAGCAAGACATGCAGCTGACAAGCTCACAAATGATGCTAAGGAGCTTGCAGACAAGCTTACAAAAGAAGCAGAAGAAACAGCTGCAAAGGTTACTTCAGAAGCAGAAGAAAAGGCTCAGAAGGTTACTTCTGAAGCTGAAGAAAAAGCACAGAAAGTTACTTCTGAAGCTGACAAATATTCCGAGGATAAAAAGAAGGAAGCAGATGAGAAAACAGCCTCACTTATTGCTGAAGCTGAAAAGAAAGCTAACGATCTTGTTTCAAAGGCTGAATCAGATTCTGCAAATCAGAGAAAGCTTCTTAACGAAAAAACCAGTGAACTTGATTCACTTTCAGAAAATATCAGAAACACATTTAAGGCTGATCTTGAAAAGATAAAGAGCAATCTTAAAGATATAACTGAGATGATCTCTGTTATAAACACTGATGTCAATAAGTCAGTTGATGAAACAAATACTAAAATTGAAACATACAGCAAAGCAATGTTTGACAAGGCTTCTCTTGAAAACTTTATGAAGGATCTTCCTAAGTATGAAGAAAAGAAGCCGGTTGAAGAAAAGAATAATTCAGCAGATAAAAACAATGCAGCTGATAAAAACAATAAAAAGGGTTCATGGGCAATGGATGACCTTGAAGCATTGACAAAGCAGGTTGAAATGACTGCCGGAAACGAAGCTTCAAAGCAGAACAATAATAATAACAATAACAATAACAATAATCATAACAATCATAACAACAAGGATTCCAAACAGAATAATTCATGGAAAAATGACCTTGCAAATGTTGCAAAGGAAGCTGAAGCAGCTGCAGCAAAGAGCAATGCGGCAAATAACAGCAGCAACAGCAACAGCAGCAACAGTCAGCCGATGAAACAGTCAGAAAAGTGGAAAAATGATCTTGCTGCTCTTGCAAAAGAAGCTGAAATAGACAGCGAAATGTGATTTTTTTAAGATCAAAATATAATAGAAAAGAAGTTTTTAATGGATAGTATCAGAAAAATAAAAATTGAAGAGCTTAGAAAATATGCTGATAAACTTGAAGTTGGCGAAAAGGTGCTTCTTACCGGTTATGTGTATACTTCAAGGGATGCAGCTCACAAAAGGATCAAAGCTTTGATAGATAAAGGCGAAGAGCTGCCGTATGATCTTAAAGATGCAGTGATTTATTATGCAGGTCCTACTCCTGCAAAGGAGGGACAGCCGATTGGTTCATGCGGTCCGACTACATCAGGAAGAATGGACAAATTTGCTCCGGAATTCATAGATCTGGGTTTGGCAGGAATGATCGGAAAAGGTGAAAGAAGCGAAGCAGTCAGAGATGCGATTGTAAGGAATAACGCGGTTTATTTTTGTGCAGTCGGAGGTGCAGGAGCTCTTGCAGCAAAATGTATCAAAAGCTGTGAGGTAATTGCATTCGAAGATCTTGGCTGTGAATCTGTAAAAAGATTATATATCGAAGATTTTCCGGTTATCGTAGCTGATAACTCAAAGGGCGATGATATTTTTTCACAGGGAAGAAAAAAATACTGCAAACTTTGATATTCAAAAAAACAAAATAACATAATTAGTCGGTTTGCTATTGAGCCGGCTAATTTTTTTGTTGTATGTTATCAGAACAACACGGAGCCTTGAATATTTTTCTGAAGTAAAAATCTTCAATTGACTTTTGTTGCTTTTTAGTGTATTATAATAAATACAATATATAGGCAGGACACTCAAATAAATACAATATGTTGAGGGAGAATAAGTGCTATGAAAGTTCAGAAGCGTGACGGAAGAATCACAGAATTTGATAAAAACAAAATAATCACTGCCATCAGAAAGGCAAATGCTGAGGTCCCTGAAAGGGAAAAAATAGCTGATGATTCCATTGAATCAATTATAGGCTATGTTGAAAAATTTGCAGGAAAGAATATACTTAACGTTGAAACGATCCAGGATATGATCGAAAGACGACTTGTAAAAGAAGATAAATATGTTCTTGCAAAGAAGTATATCATATACAGATATCAGCGTGCACTTTTAAGAAAGGCCAATACTACTGACGAATCCATTCTGAAACTTATAAAAAATGAAAACAAGGAGCTGGCTGAGGAGAATTCCAATAAAAACACAATGCTTGCATCCACTCAAAGAGATTATATTGCCGGAGAGGTTTCCAGAGATCTTACAAGAAGGCTGCTTCTTCCTGAACACATTTCACTTGCTCATGATCAGGGAGCTATACATTTTCATGATGCAGATTATTTTATACAGCCGATATTCAACTGCTGTCTGATAAATATAGGCGATATGCTTGATAACGGAACTGTTATGAACGGAAAACTTATCGAGTCTCCAAAAAGCTTTCAGGTTGCCTGTATAGTTATGACTCAGATCATTGCTGCTGTTGCAAGTAATCAGTACGGCGGACAGTCGGTCGATATGATCCATCTGGGAAAATATCTGAGAAAAAGCAAAGAAAAATATACAAACGAAATCAAAGAAAAATTCGGAGATGCTCTGAATGACGATATGATAAAAAAGCTTGTCGATGTAAGGGTGTATGATGAACTTAAATCTGGTGTACAGACTATTCAGTACCAGATCAACACACTTATGACAACAAACGGACAGGCACCTTTTGTAACGCTTTTCCTGCACATATCTGAAGATGACGAATATGCCGAGGAAAATGCAATGATCATTGAAGAGATACTCAGACAGAGGTATGAGGGAACAAAAAATGAAAAAGGCATTTATGTAACGCCTGCTTTTCCGAAGCTTATATATGTTCTGGACGAAGAAAACTGCTTAAAGGGCGGAAAATATGATTATCTTACGGAAAAAGCAGTAAAATGTTCTGCAAAAAGAATGTACCCTGATTATATTTCAGCAAAAAAAATGCGTGAAAACTATGAAGGAAATGTATTCAGCTGCATGGGCTGCAGAAGCTTTCTGTCACCTTGGAAAGATAAAAACGGAAATTACAAATTTGAAGGAAGATTTAATCAGGGCGTAGTAAGCATTAATCTTCCGCAGCTCGGACTTATAACGGGAAGAAATGAAGAAGCCTTCTGGAAACTTTTTGATGAGCGACTTGAACTTTGCTTTGAAGCTCTTATGTGCAGACATAAAGCGCTTGAAGGTACCCTTTCAAATGTCAGTCCTATACACTGGCAGTACGGTGCTATAGCAAGACTTAAAAAAGACGAGAAAATTGACAGCCTTCTTCATAACGGATATTCAACCCTGTCGCTCGGATATATAGGTTTGTATGAGCTTACAAAGCTCGTAAAGGGCGTGAGCCATACATCACCTGAAGGAAAAGATTTTGCGTTGAAAGTAATGAATCATATGAAAGAAACAACGGTTCGCTGGAAAAAGGAGACCGGACTTGGTTTTGCACTTTACGGAACTCCTGCAGAAACTCTGTGTTACAGATTTGCACGAATAGATACAGAGCGTTTCGGTGTTGTAAAGGATGTAACTGATAAGGGCTATTATACAAACTCCTATCATGTTGACGTCAGAGAGAAGATCGATGCTTTCAGTAAATTTACGTTTGAGAGCCAGTTCCAGAATATATCATCCGGCGGTTCGATATCATATGTTGAAATACCAAATATAAATAATAACCTTGAAGCACTTAAAGATATCGTAAGATTTATTTATGATAATATTCAGTATGCTGAATTTAACACAAAGTCCGATTATTGTCATGTGTGCGGTTTTGACGGAGAGATCATGATAAATGATGATAATGAATGGGAATGTCCGCAATGTCATAACAAAGATCATTCTAAAATGAACGTTACGAGAAGGACCTGCGGTTATCTTGGCGAAAATTTCTGGAACACAGGAAAAACAAAGGAAATCAAAGAAAGGGTGCTTCATTTATAAAATGAATTTTGCTGATATTAAAAAATTTGATATTGCAAACGGCACCGGAGTCAGAGTATCTTTATTTGTGAGCGGATGTACTCATCACTGCAAAGGCTGCTTTAACAGAGAAGCCTGGGATTTTGATTTTGGAAAGCAATATACATCTGAAACAGAGAATGAGATAATTGAAGCTCTTGCTCCTGAATATATAAAGGGGCTGTCTTTGCTTGGCGGTGAACCTTTTGAAAAACAAAATCTTCCTGTTCTTCTTGAACTTGTAAAAAAAGTAAAATGTATTTATCCCGGAAAAAGCATATGGGTATATTCAGGATATACATATGAGGACGATATCATAAACTGTATGCTTATGAACCGAAGCGAGGTACGTCCTTTCCTTGAATGTATTGATATACTTGTAGACGGAGAATTTGTCGAAGAAAAGAAAAATCTTTCACTGAGATTCAGAGGTTCGGAAAACCAAAGAATAATAGATATAAAAAAATCTTTGAGATCAGGAACAACTGTTCTTGCAGATGAATATTCATGATAGCAGAAAAACAGAATAGTGAAAAAGAAGGAAAAGTAAAACGGTAAATCTTTTTTTTAATATTGTGATATGGTATGTTGACAGATGGGGTTATTTGAAATATAATATAACTGTAGTAATATTTTTAAATGAGGTGTTCATCTGATGAATGAAAAAAATAATACCAAACTCAAACCTTCTCAAATCGTATTTATTGTAGTTTTCTTTGTTTACTGCGCATTTGCAGTCTTTTATCCTGCATCTCCAAGAATAATCGATGCTGAATACGGTCCTTTTTCAAATACTGCAGTCGGAGCATTTTCAGGAGCAGTTTCCGGACTGACTATTCTTTTTTCAGCTTTGATGATTATCCTTATTCCAAGAAAAGGAATGATTTGTACTGTAATAGCGAACAATATTATTCTTTTTGCTGCATTAGGCGGATATGTAATGGGTGAAAGCTTCAAAGGAAATAATGCGTTTACAGGAGTTATTCTTTCACTTGCAACTATAGTAACATCATTTATTATCAATCATTTTTATTGTTCACTGGATGATTCTACACAGGCTCTCAACAAAAAATTTGAAGAGCTTAAGGAAGCTAACAGGATCATTGAAGATAATGAACAGAAGCTGACATATCTTGCTTATTATGATATTTTAACAGGACTTCCTAACAGTCAGATGTTTTCAGTTAAGCTTGAAGAAGCTATTTTAGGCGAATATAATTCACCATTTACAGTAATTGTAGCAAACGTAGATAATTTTAAATATCTTAATGAAACATACGGAAATTCCACGGGTGACAGTTATCTCTGCAGATGTGCAGACGGACTTAAGGCATTCTGTGATGAAAGACAGATACTCCTTGCCAGAACAGGCGGAGATGAGTTCAGTTTTATGCTGAAAGGAAAACTGGATGATTCAGGAGTTATAACCTATGCTCAGAAATTTCAGTCTATCATTAATGAAAATATTCAGTTTACAAACGAAGTTGTTCCGATCACTTCAAGTCTCGGTGCTGCTTCATTCCCTGATGATGCTGCAAATTCTGCAGATTTGTTAAAATGTGCAAACAACGCTATTTCATTTGCAAAAATGAATGGAAGAAACAAGATTTTTATTTATAAAAAATAAGATATCATATTTAACAAATTAATTGTCAGGAGTGTTTTCTAATGAATAAAGATAAAAAAAGAGAAGCTGTAATAAGCGTAATAGCATCAATTATATTTTTCCTGTTATATATGGGCTGTGCATTGGTACAGAAAAAAGCTTCAGGAGGCGGAGGACCACAGCAGTCCGGTGAAGCTGCAATGCCTAATATTTTTCTTCTTGGACTTATGTCAGGTGCAGAAATAATTATGTCTATGCTGATCGTTATTCTTGCTCCATATAAAAGAACCGGAGTTATAGCGATGATAATTGCAAATGTCATCAATTTTTCCGTATCTGTTACCGTATTATTAAAATCGGGTCTCGCTGCAAAATCAGCACCTGGAATGGTTATAGTGGTAATTACAATAATTGTTTCTCTCTGTATCAGTTATTACTATCAGAGAGCCAGAGAAGTAAATGAGATCGTCAAGAAAAAATATGATGAGCTCAATGAAACGCACAGAGTACTTGAGGAAAAACAGAGAAAGCTTCAGTACATGGTATATTATGATGTATTGACTGATATGCCTAACCGTCAGAAATTTATGGAAGAGATAGATGTTCTTGCAAAGGATGGTCAGGCTCCGTTCACAGTAATAATTGCATGCGTAAATGAAATGAAAAATGTTGCAAATAAGTACGGAAACAATGTAAGTGATAAAGTTATAAATACATTTGCAAGCAGAATAAAAGAATACTGCGGAAATTCGATATTTGCATCACGTTTTTCAGGCGATGAATTCGGCTTCATAATTAAAGGAAATCTTTCAAGTTCAAACAAAATGATGTTTATTCAGATGATCCAGTCAAAGCTTACCGATCCGATCACAATTGATTCAAATGCAGTACAGTTTTCGTGCAATATGGGAGTTTCGACATTTCCGGATGATTCATCAAGTTCATCTGATATTCTTAAATATGCTGAGTCTGCTCTTTCGTTTTCAAAGAATTCAGGTGAAAATCTGATATTTGTCAGCCATAAGGATGTTGCTGTCAGAGTAGACATTTAAATAAAGGAGAATAAAAATGGGAAAGAAAAAAGAATTTGATTATATCTGGACAGATAAAAAACGTACGATTTTCGGACTTCCGATCTCTTTTACGAGATATTTTCTTACTGAGAAAAAAATAATCTGCAGATATGGTTTTTTAAATATCACTGAAGATGAGATCAATATTTACAAAATTACGGATAAAAAAATGAACCGCAGTTTCTTTCAGAGATTGTTTAAGTGTGGAACGATAACGATCTTTTCAAAAGATACTGATACAAAAGAGAAAGAGCTCAAGTCGATAAAAAATCCTCATGATGTTGCAAAGCTTATAGATCAGCAGGTCGATTCCGAGAGAGATAAGTATAATATCAGAGGACGCGATATGATGAGTGTTGAGCATGATATTGATGAGTAATTAATGATCATTAAAAAATGGCGAAATCTTTGATTTCACCATTTTTTTAATGCTTTTTTCAGAAAAGGAAAATAATATTTCGGAGGATCAGATCGATGTTATCATTTATCAGGGAAAAGAAATCCTGCTGGCAGCTTCTCAAAGAGGATGAAAGACCAATTTTTGTATATGGGATGGGAAACGGAGCAGATAAGATATTTGCACAGTTTGAAAATTTCGGGATCAGGGCTGAAGGTATCTTTGCAAGTGATGAATTTGTCAGAGGACATTACTTCAGAGATTTTAAAGTGCTTAAGTATTCTGAAGTGTGTGAGCGTTATGATGATTTTGTCATAGTACTTGCCTTTGGGGCAGGGTACGCGTCGCTGATCGAAAAAATAGAAAACATGGCATCTGAGCATACTTTATATGCTCCCGATGTTCCTATTGAAGGCGGCGGTTTATTTACATATGAATATTGTCTTGAGCACAGCAAAGAAATAGATGATGTCTACAACATGCTTGAGGATGACTTTTCAAAGGAGGTATACTCAGAGATCATTAATTTCAGGATCAGCGGAAAAATCGAATATCTGAAAAAGATCACGACCCCTAAAAGTGAAGTGTACACGGATATCATTAAACCGTCTGAGGATGAAATATATGTGGATCTTGGTGCATATAACGGAGATACGATATCTGAGCTTCTGGAATTTACAAACGGAAAATACAGAAAAATAACTGCACTTGAGCCTGATGCAAGAAATTTCAGAAAGCTTGTGAAAAGTGTAGAAGGAAAAGAAAATATTGAGACTTTGAACTGTGCTGTGTGGAATTGTGATACTACTTTGTTATTCAGCGCTGCTGCCGGCAGACAGTCATCTGTAAACAATGTTTCAGGCAAGCCTTTGCAGGCGAGAAGTGTGGACAGTGTTCTTGAAGGTGATAAAGCAACGATCATTAAAATGGATGTTGAGGGTGCAGAGGAGGAAGCTGTAAACGGTGCTGTAAATACGATCAGAAATTACAGACCAAAGCTGATGATCTCTCTGTATCACAGAAACCGTGATATATTCTATCTGCCTCTTCTTGTCAAAAAAATATGTCCTGAGTACAAATTGTATATAAGACATCAGCCGTACATTCCTGCATGGGAAACAAATCTTTATGCGGTTATATCCGGTCAGTAAGTCTGTAAAAACAAAGGGGCTGTTAAAAAAGTCTCTCATATAAAGAAAGCAGCAAATCAAAGATACGTATTTACGTACTCTAATTTGCTGCTTTTTTCAGCTTTCAGGCTGTTTCTTAACAGCCCCTTTATGTATCTTAAGATATCCTGTATACCATTTCTGCAAGATCTGATGCTGTGAGTTTCCCGTCCCTGTTGAGGTCGGCCTGTTTAAAATTGTATGAACCCGTTTCTATATCCTGAAGAATGATTTTTTTCAGCATTATAAGATCATCTGCCGCAATTGTACCGTCGTTTGTAAGATCTCCGTTTAGTATTCCCTCAATTGAATCTGCATAGTCTGCACATGTGCTTCGTATGCTGCTGATATATTTGTCATTAAGTATATTTTCATAGCCTGCTTCTGAAAGTGAAGAAAGAAAAGTATTTGTGCTGTCCATGGCATCAACATATGTAAATTTATTGTATTTTTCAATTGCAGAATTTCTTTCTTCAGGTGTTGAGCCGATCAGTCCCCAGAGAGGAAGCAGTGACATTGAGTAGCTGATAGAGTAGAAGGGACTGAGGATATAGTTGGAAACTGCACCAAACGGAGTCTGGTATATCTCTGTCATTCCGTATTCATTTTGTTTTTCATGAAACAGATTAACGGTTTCTTCAGGTGTTATGGTTTCTATTTGACTTATAACTTCACTTTCAAAATCATTTGTTGAAAATCCAAATAGAAAAGTCTCAGCGATCTGGAAAAGTGCATGTGCTTTTATAAGATCTGAATAATCACCGTAAATATCATCATAATAGTTCCAGAACAATAATTCCATACCCTGTGACTGAACTTCACTGATATCAATATTAGGACCGTCAGAGTTCGGCATGTGCTCTGTGAGGTCTGACTTTAAAAATGAATTAAAATGTCCGAATTCATGAATTATCATTCTTAAGGTATCGCGGTCTGACTGACCGTTTACGAAAACCAGCGGAACATTCTGGTTTAGAAGAAATGTTGTATAGCCACCGTATATTCCGGACTGAGTTCCAAGGAAGAGAAGACCGTTATCCTGCATAAATTTTGCCGAATCGTATACATCTCCGGAAATGTCAGAACCGTATTCGAGAAGAACGTCAGTGATAAAATCACATTGTCTTTCATTTGTATAAAGAGCGTTCAATATGTCTTCACTTCTGTATTTTGCGCATGTTTTTGTCAGAGTGTCGGCGGCATACTGATATATATATTTAGTTGTATTTATTATGCTTTCTTTATTTTTTTCAATATCTGTTTTTGAATAGTCTCTGTTGTAAAAGCTGAAAAAAACATCCTCAAAATTTATCTCCGGAGCAACTATAGCAAGCTGCTCCATTTTGTTTTTTGTGAGATCTATGTATATTTCAGCCGACTTGATCTCAAAATCTTCAATTGAAACGGAACCCGAATTGAAAGACAGACACAACTCCTGGTATTTTTGTGTAAGTTCAGTCTGCGTCTGATTGTCTATTGCGCTGATATCCTGTGCTTCGCTGTGTATGGACATAACCATGGATCTGATATAAGGCGATACAGAATCTTCAAAAAGCTTTTTATATTGTGATTCAAAAAAAGGAAAGTACAATGCTTCTGAGAAAGCGAGTGTCACTTCGGTGCTGATTGAATTTTCGTATACGTATTCATCAAATTTACCGTAGATGTCTTTGTCAAGTGATGCTAAAACAAATGCTGAGCCGTAGTCCCGGTACATCTCAAAGATTTTCTGATATTTTTCCAGCACTTCAGCATCATTGTTTTCCTTTAAGCAGGCGTCTTTTAAGCCGGCACCTGCATCATTTAGTTTCTGAATATCAAATCGCGTGTAAGTGAAATCTATAACTGAGGTATTTTCAGTAGTTTCGGCAAAAGCAGAGATTGCCGTTCCAGATCCCGACAAAGCTAAAACAATAGCAGAAATAAATGCAGCGACTTTTTTGGTTGTGTTGATTTTCATTAAATTATTCCCCCTGAGTTAGTTTAATTAAAATTTATTTTTTAAATAAATCATATCGGTAATATCAATTTTGTT
The DNA here is from genome assembly GCA_045643005.1 of Oscillospiraceae bacterium. Taxonomy (GTDB): domain Bacteria; phylum Bacillota; class Clostridia; order Oscillospirales; family Ruminococcaceae; genus HUN007. The sequence continues at coordinate 27,400 of JAZUJY010000014.1, forward strand.
GTCTCTGCTTGTATCGGCTTTTCTGAGATCATAATCAGTATTGCCGGTCAGGAGAATATTCTGCATTTTTATAATATCTGACGCAGAAATATTGTTATCATTGGTTACATCTCCGTTAATGATCCCTTCGATACTGTCTGAAAAATCAGCTATGGAGAATCTAAGTGCATTTAAACTCTCAGGATCAAAAGGATCTCTGAATCCGCAGTCAGCTACAGACTGCTGGAATTTGGAGTAATATGTATCTGTTTTTGTTATATTGGTATAAAGCTCCACAGCCTTGTCAAAGTCATTGTTCAGATAAGATATAAGTTCCATTGACGGCAGCAGTGAAATGCCATAGCTTATGCAGTAGCCGGGACTAAGAAAAATATTCTGTACATTTCCGAAGTATCCTGCAATATTGCAATGGTATTCATCTTCGAGTCTGTAATACAGATCGACAACATCTTCCGGAGTCATTTCATCAACATGTTCAAAAACATAGTTTTCAAATTCATTCATCATAAATCCGAGAGAAAGTGTGTCCAGAAGTTCAAGGGTCTGGTCATAGAGCATAAGATTTCCGCTTTTATCTCCGTAAATATCCTTGTAAAATTTAAAAAACAGAATCTCAAGACCCTGGGAATGAACTTCAGCTATATCTGTGTTTAAAGAAGACTTGAAATATTTTCCGCTTTCCGGATAATTTAAAAATCCGCTGAAATGTCCGAATTCGTGTATGCACGATTTAACGTCGCGGTTTGTTCTGGTTGATCCGATAAAAATGTACGGAACCTGATATTTTGGAAGATTGGTGGTAAATGCCTGACCTCTGTAAGTATATGTTCCGTCTGCAAAAGAATAGAGAGCGTTTGTTTTCAGAAAATCTGCACTGTATTTCAGATCATCCGAAATAAGACCTGCGTATTTGAATACAACGTTTTCCATAGGATTGGTGATCATAGGGATACGGTCTGAGCTGACGTTGTATTTCTGTTCGTATTCTTGTTCAGCATTCTCAAGATAATTGTACAGATATTTTGTTGTTTGCTTAACATTCTCAGACATATTGATTATTTCATCGATCGTGTAATCTCTTTCGTACTGTTCGTACAGCATTTCCATGATCGTTTTGTCGCTGAACGGATTTGAATTTTTGTAAAGTGAGATAAGCCTGAGATAGATATCAGCATTTTTCAGACTTTTGTTATCAAGCGAATAGGCATTTGTTGCATTTACTGTCTGGTATTCATTGAGGAGATCCGAGCTCTGTTGAGAAAAATCAACAGTAGTAACGGCTGTTCCGTTATTTTTTAGAAAATCAATTTCGCGCTGATCCATAAAACTCTGAAGATAGTCGGAGTATCTTGAGTTGAGCACGGCATCTTTAAGAGCTGTGAATATCAAGGACTCACAGTAGTCAGCATATTGTGTTAAATATTCATATTCAGTTGATTTTGAATAGTCAGAGTAGTACATGATCATACTCATAAGGTATGCGGTATAGAACGAATCATATTCTTCAAGCACAGCATCATATGCCTTCTTGACTTCCGTCTGATTGTTTTTGAAAAGACAGTTGTTCTGAAGCTTTGAAACGGCTTTTTCGACTGATGATTTGCTGTATGAATAATAGCTTACATCAACTTCAGGGATCTCTTTATCATATGCTGAAACCGAAGCAGTTGATAAAAAAGATGTTAGTGCGATCAATGAACAAAAAATAGTAATAGTTTTTTTAATATATTTCATATAAAATCACTCCCTTTAAAAAACAATTTGTACAAAATACGGAATAGTATAATATTATTATAATATAAATCCGTTTAATAAAAATTAACGACTTATGAAATTAATATTAATAATGATCATTTTTTTTTATTACTATTTTAATTATCGAAAAATGAATTTGAAAATGAAATTTTATTCAAATTGCAAATTTGTAAGCTTTGACAACAACACAATAGCAAAAAAGTGGCAAATAAACTTGTATTTATGATAGAATTAAATATCTTTTCCAAATTGACTGTATAATTCGAATTACTGCAATATTTAGTGATGTTTGCTAATTTAGCGACGGAAAAATGTTGATATTTTATTTATCAAAAAGAATTTTTGCAAGTCTTTATAAAACTACTTGCAAAAATTGAAATAATATATTATTATATATATGGGTAAATTATTATTTTACCGGATAATTGACTTTTTTCGAATTAATGATACAAAATTGTCTGGGAGGATTCACGAATGAAGAAATTAAGTGAAATGACACTTGAAGAACTTAAAGCTTTTGCCGGAGAAATGCAGGGAAAATATGATGACTTTAAAAGTCAGGGACTTCATCTTGATATGTCAAGAGGAAAGCCTTCACCGGATCAGCTTGAGCTTACAATGCCTATGATGAAGGTGCTTGATGATGTAAAGCTTGTTTCCGAAAGTGGCGCTGACTGCAGAAATTACGGTATTCTTGACGGAATTCCGGAAGCAAAACAGTTGTTTGCAGATCTTCTTGCCGTAAAATCTGATAATATAATCGTATATGGAAACTCAAGTCTTGCTGTAATGTATGATCAGATAGCAAGAGCATGGTCACACGGTGTTCTTGGCGGCAAACCATGGTCAAAATATGATAAAATAAAATTTCTCTGTCCTGTTCCGGGATATGACAGACATTTCAGAATTACAGAGTATTTCGGAATAGAAATGATCAATATTCCGATGAATGATGAAGGTCCTGATATGGACATGATCGAAAAGCTTGTTTCAGAAGATGACACAATAAAGGGTATCTGGTGTGTTCCGCAGTATGCAAATCCTTCAGGTATATCATACAGTGACGAGGTTGTAAAGCGTTTTGCAGCTCTTAAACCAAAGGCTGAAGATTTCAGGATCTTCTGGGATAATGCATATTGTATCCATCATCTTGTTGATGATCCGAAGGTTATTCTTAACATTTTTGATGAATGCAAAAAGAACGGAACTGAAGACATGGTTTACGAATTTGCATCAACATCAAAGATCTCATTCCCGGGTGCTGGTGTTGCTGTGATCGCTGCAAGTGAAAAGAATATCAGCTCAATAAAGAAGGGTCTTGGCGTTGCTACTATCGGCTTTGACAAAATAAATCAGTTAAGACATGTTAAGTATTTCAAAAATGCCGAAGGTCTTAAAGCATATATGGAAAAGCACAGAGCTGTGATCGCACCGAAATTCAAAGCCGTTATCGAAGCACTTGACAAAAACATAGCTCCTCTTGGTATAGCTTCATGGCATGATTCAGAGGGCGGATACTTTATTTCATTCAATTCCATGAAGGGCTGTGCGAAGGAGATCGTAAGACTTTGCAAAGAAGGCGGTGTCGTTCTGACAGATGCCGGTGCAACTTATCCATACGGAAAAGATCCTGATGATTCAAACATCAGAATTGCACCTACTTATCCTTCACCTGAAGAACTTTCAAAAGCAATGGAACTGTTCTGTATTTCAGCTGCTCTTGTTTCTGCAAAGAAAATGCTTGAGAAATAATAATAAAATAACGATGAAGAGGATATCTGCAGGCTATGGGTCATGTCCTGACCAAACATCAGGAGTTATGATCTCCGGATGAGCGGAAACAGATATTCTTGGAATCGCCTCTGCGAGTTAAAAGCAGAGTTTTGAGATCTGTATATTATTTTAAGAAAACGTACGCTGATAAGTTGTACGTTTTCTTTTTTTGTAAATAAATGCGATAAAATGCTGCTGTTTTTAAGCAGTTGACATGCAGTCAGATAGATGTTATAATCATAGAACAGTGCAGAGTCTGAAAAAAGACAGATTTTGTAAAAACTGAATGATAAAATGCGAAGTGATCATGCATATATCCAAACGCGGTCACTTTTGCCGGAAGGGCGGTATTTTTATATGAAAAAGGGTATAAGAACGGGGTGCAGATTTTTATCTGCTTTGACGGCATCTCTGATGATGCTTTTCAGTGCTGTCACTGTAAATGCGACGGAGCTGGGAGTTGATGTTTCTGTATATCAGGGAAATATCAACTGGGAGGAATTTGATTCAAATGATCTCGGTTTTATTATTTTCAGAGCAGGTACATCAAGATACGGAAAAGACGAAAATTTTGAAAGCTATTATGAAAATGCAAGCCGGCTGGATATAAAAAAAGGTGCATATTTTTATACCAGCGCGGTTACACTTGAAGAATTTAAAAGGGATGCATATGCTTTTCTGGAGCTTATAAAGGGAAAAGAATGGGAAATGCCTGTTTTCCTTGATGTTGAAGAATATGCACAGCTTAATTACGGTAAAGAGAAAATGACCACAAATGTTCTTGCTGCACTGAATATTATCAGTAATGCAGGGTATGATGCAGGACTATACACAGCGAAAAGCTGGCTTTTGAACGGATTTGAGCGGGAAAAGATCTATGCAGCAGGATATGATGTATGGATGGCTGTTTATCCTTCAACTTCACATGTTGCGGATCCGAACAGCTATGATTACAGCAGCTACTGTGACATCTGGCAGTTTACGAGTCTCGGACGGTATGCCGGAATAACTCAGAATACCGTTGACATTAATCTTGCATACAGACCGTATCCTGATAAAAAATATGAAAAAATGCTTCCGATGCTTTGTAATTTTGATGAAGAAAAAATGGTGTCAATGAGATGCGGTCCGGGCATTGAATTCGGAGAGATCGCAAAAATTCCTCAAAATGTTCTTCTTAAAGTTACCGAGGTCAGAGCAAACGGTGATTCAAAATGGGGAAAAGTAGTATATAACGGTTATTGCGGCTGGGCTTGTATGGATAATGATATAGTCGGATCATTGGATAATCAGATAAGTGACAGCGATGAGAAAATAAAAAAATACTATTTTGATCTTAATGACGACGGCAGCATTGACGGAAAAGATGAAAAACTGGTACGTTCATTTATTTTAAAACAGAATGATGATTCTGACGGTGCTTACGGTGATGTGACCAGAAACGGAAGAGTCGATGTTCTCGATTGTATCAGATACAAAAAAGAATTAATTGATAATTAATTTCAATTGAGCAGGCACTTTTGCCTGCTTTTTTGTTAATAACGACATATTTTGTTTCTTTTTGGAAAAATTCCTTTACTTTTATATGTTTATATTGTAAAATATCAACTGTGAGAGATATTATATAAATATAAACTGTGGATATGACAATTATTTGACAGTTGTATTTCTCAAACGGGTTTTTGTATATTAATAAAAGCATATCAATTTAATTGATATAGATAAAATTATTAGGAGGAAGAATATGAAAAAACTATTAAGTGGTTTTTTGGCTGCCGTAGTTTTTACAGGGTATATCAGCAGCGGAGCTGCAGTGAATACCGAACGAATTAAGGCAGAGGTAACAGACAATGCAGTTGTGACATCAGTAAAGTCACAAAATGATGCTTCTACAGTAAAGGAAGCAACAGTAACGACTGCAGCAACAACAAAAGCACCGGCAGTAACAACTGCAGCAACAACAAAAGCACCTGCAGTAACAACAAAGGCGCCTGCAGTAACAACTGCAGCAACCACAAAGGCATCTGCAGCAACGACAAAGGCATCTGCAGCAACAACGAAGGCAACTGCAGCTACAACAAAAGCAACTGAAGCGACAACAAAGGCACCTGCAGTAACAACAGCAGTAACAACAAAGGCACCTGCAGTTACAACAAAAGCTTCATCAGAAACGACAGGAATATTTGAATATGTAAAAGAAGATTTCTTTATTCGTTCTCATCCGCAGAGTGTCAGCAAAAATGTTGACAGTCAGGTAAGCTTTTCAGTAAGCGTAAACGGTGAAAATCTTCTTTATCAATGGCAGTATTCAAAGGACAATGGTGAATCCTGGATAAGCATTCCTAAATCTGATATTCCTTCAGCTGCAACATCAACACTTACACTTCTTGCGATCCCTGAAAGAAACGGATACAAATATCGCTGTACAATGGACGGTATCTACGGACATCTTATTACCAAAGCAGCGAAACTGACAATTGTATATCCTGACCTTATCCTTAAAAATCCTGAAGATCAGGTCGTTGATGTTGATGAACCTGCAACATTTTCAGTTGAGACAAATGCAGATGATCCTAAATTTCAGTGGCAGACATCAAAGGATGGCGGAACTACATGGGAGGATATTTCTCCGAAATACAACAAATCTGCAGGCACAGCAGATCTTGTGGTGACAGCTCTTCCGGAAAATGATGGCAGCAAATATCGTTGTACAGTTTCATCAGGCTCAAATAGTCAGACATCTGATAGTGCTGAGCTTACAGTAAACTATCCTGCACTTATCAAGAAACAGCCGCAGGATGCAATTCTCGATATGCCGAGCACTGATTTTGATGTAGTACCTACTGTGGATGATGTTACATATCAGTGGCAGAAATCTCCTGACGGAGAAAACTGGACAGATATCGATAAAGGCAAGATCCCGTCTGCCGGAACTGCAAAACTTGAATTACCTTCCGGTGATATTGATCCTGAGGATGTTTACAGAGTTATTGTAAAGAAGGGTCATAATACCGAGATATCAGATCCGGGTGCTGTAATAGATATTGACCATATTGATTTTATTCCTGAAAAATTTGAACTTGATGAAGAATCAGCAAAATTATTAAAGAAATTCTACTACTCATATGATCATAACTTTGATCTTTCAAATCTTAAGGGAACAGCATACATTCAGATCACATATAAGCAGCCGATAAATGAGAACGGCGATATGAAGAGCGACTATATAGCTTACCCTATCACAGAAGAAAATGTAACTCTTCCAATTGATGAAAATACAAATGAACAGATAACACCAAGATCAGTATACTATCTGCAGAAAAACAGAGATCTTCCTTTCAAGACTGCTCTTATCTGCAACGATACATACAAGGGTCATGAAATAACAAACAAAATAGCAGGATATATTGATTCATACATTGATGAAAGAGGCGACTACAGCCTTGATTTCAAGGTAAATCCTGAAGATTCAACATATATCCTCAGATTCTATAACCTTTACACCATGTATTTACTTGAAATGGCAACAACAAACGATATTGAAGAATTTAAGGATATCGTTCTTGACAAGTATCCTGATATAGATCCTGCAACATTATATTCATTTATAAGCTTCCTTGCTGATCTCAACAAATCAGGTGAGCTTGACAAGGGCAAGCTTCCGTTTGATCCTGAGGACGGTACATATATCCTGAGATACTACAACCTTGTAACCAAGGACTTCCTTGACGGTATTTCATGGACAGATGAGACTATCGCTGACGGTACTGAACAGAAGTGGAACGATCTGATCAAATAATGATCAGTATTTGTTCAGAAAAAAAGTAAATTAACATAAAAATCTGCCGTTTATGCGGCAGATTTTTTTATGTCGTCTGAATATTGACACAATGGAAGAAAAATGATAAAATTATAAAGAATGAATATTTTTTGGAGGCGAATTTTTTGAACGTTACATTGCTGGCATATACGCCTGATCCGGAAAAACTGATAGCAGCAGCAGCAAAGCTTTGTTATTCTTCTTCAGGAGCTAAAGATCTTATGGATGGTCTTGATGATGAAAAAACAGAGTCTTTTGTCCGTATGCTTTCTGATATAGGACATGAAAGTCCGATAGAGCATGCTTCTTTTACATTTGCGATCGAAGGGATATCACGTGCCTGCTCTCATCAGCTTGTACGTCACAGGATCGCTTCCTATTCGCAGAAGAGTCAGCGTTACGTAAATGAAGAGGATTTTGAATATATAGTTCCTCCTGAGATCCTTGCACTGCCTGAGGCAAATGCAGAATTTGAGAAATGTATGAAGGATCTTACGGAAAGCTATAAAAAGCTTGCCGATCTTCTTACGCAGAAGCATAAAAAAACATTCATGGATGAGGGAATGGATGAAAAAGAAGCAGGAAACAAAGCCGTAAAAAAAGCCAATGAGGATGCAAGATTCCTTTTGCCTAATGCCTGCGAAACAAAGATCGTTGTCACTATGAATGCACGTACACTTATGAATTTTTTCAATCACAGATGCTGCAGCAGAGCACAGTGGGAAATAAAAGCAGTAGCAGATGAGATGCTTAAGCTTTGTCTTGGTGTTGCTCCTTCCATATTTAAAAATGCCGGTCCGTCGTGTTTAAAGGCAGGAAAATGTCCTGAAGGAAAGATGACATGCGGAAAGTACTCTGAAGTTAAAAATTTTTACAGCAATTTGAAAACCGAAATTCAAAAATGACCGGATACCATCGGATCATGAAATATATTTATTAAAATGAAAGGCGGAAAACAGTATGATATATGTTTTTCTTGCAGACGGATTTGAAGAAGTGGAGGCACTTACTCCCGTTGATATGCTCAGACGGTGCGAGCTTGAGGTGAAAACCGTCGGTATCGGCGGCTGCAGTGTAACAGGTTCACACGGTATTACAGTTACGGCAGATATCAGTGACAAAGATATCGTCCTTGACGACAGTGTGGACATGATAGTACTTCCGGGAGGAATGCCCGGAACTCTTAATCTTGAAAAATCATCAGCAGTTCAGAGTTCGATCGATTTTTGTTTTAATAATAAAAAATATATTGCTGCTATATGTGCAGCACCTTCCATACTTGGACACCGGGGACTTCTCGGAGGACAGAGAGCGGTTTGCTTCAAAGGATTTGAATCACAGCTGTCAGGTGCACAGATAGCTGATGAAAAAGTGTGTGTTTCTGATAATTTTATTACATCCAAGGGACCGGGAACAGCACTTGATTTTGCACTTAAGCTTGTTGAGATACTTATTTCCAAAGAAAGAAGCAATGTTCTTGCATCATCACTGATGCTTTAAATTATGGAAAAAAAGGAATTCAGAAAAAAAGTTCTTGAAGAAAGAAATAAAATTTTTTCGGATGCTGTGATAAAGCAGGAATATGACCGGAAAATATTTGATTTGTTTTTTTCTTCAGAAATTTATAAAAAAGGTAATTTATTTCTTGTTTATGTTTCTTTTGGAAGTGAAGCAGACACAAGAAATATAATTAATAAAATAATTGACGATAAAAAAAGAGTCGCTGTTCCGAAATGCATCGGAAAAGGGATAATGACCTTTATAGAGATAAACAGTCTTGATGAACTTGTTCCGGGAAAATTCAACATACCCGAACCACAGTACAATGAAGCTGCCGAGATCAGAGATTTCAGCAAATCGGTATGTTTGACTCCGGGTTCAGCATTTGACAGTTCAGGCAGAAGACTGGGATACGGCGGTGGATTTTATGACAGATTTCTCTCACTCAGATCTGAAATACTGAGAGTAGGGATCTGTTACAGTGATTTTGTTTTTGATGCAGTTCCTTCGGAAATGCATGACATAAGCGTCAGCTATATTATTACGGAGAAAGGAATTACTAAAGTAAATGAATAAAGAAAAAATCAATAATCAGAGCAGCGAGAATGAAAGTGAAGTTTCAGACCGCGTTGTTGATGAGGAAATTTACAGAAGAGTTCAGCAGAGAAAGCAGCAGCTCAGTGATGAGAAAAAGAAAAAGAAAAAAAGAAGAATAAAGATCAAGTACGTAAGACCGAGAAAGATGAACAGAGTTGCAGTGAGTCTTGTATTTACTGTTATTATAGTCGGTATTTCGGTTATTTTGTCAACGGTCATTATTTTTTCTGCCAAAGAGATCCTCGGTATATCAAAGAGCGCCAAAACCTATCAGATAAATATTAAAGAAGGCGATGATCTTGATGCAGTTATTGAACATCTTACAACGGAGCAGGAAAAGAAGAACAGAGAACCGATCATTAACTCAGCACAGCTGTTCAGACTTGTTTGCAAGGTAAAAAGAACAGATCCTGTTTTTGTTGAAGGAGAGCATTATCTTCAGCCGAACATGGGATATATGGATATGTTAAATGAGCTCGGAAGCTATGCTTATGAAGAAATGGTTACAGTTGATATTTCGATCACTGAAGGAACAAATCTTTTCGATGCAGCCAAACAGCTTGAAAGTGCCGGTGTATGTGACCTTGATAAGTTTATTTATTATTTTAATAAAGGTCTTAGTGATAACTATGATTTCATAAAAGATATTCCGATAAAAGAACCATTAAGATTTTACGGAATGGAGGGATATCTGTTCCCTGATACTTATCAGTTCTATGTTTCTAACGATGTTGCATCCATGGATCGTGAGGATTACGAAATACTGGTAATGAAATTCTACAGCAACTTTGAATCAAAATATACAGATGAATACAGTGAAAGAGCTAAGGAGCTCGGCATGACAATGGATCAGGTGATCACCCTTGCATCAATGATCCAGAAGGAAGCATTAAACGTAGATGATATGTATAATGTATCGTCTGTATTCCATAACAGACTTGAAAATCCTTATAATATACCTACTCTTGGTTCAGATCCTACAAGGGATTATGCCATTAAAGTAGTTCAGGCAAATAGTGATCATAATGATGAAAATATGGTTCTTGCATATAATACATATGAAACTCCGGGACTTCCTCCGGGACCAATATGCAATCCCGGACTTGATGCCATAAAAGCAGCATTATATCCGAATGATACAAACTATTACTATTTCTGTGCAGGAATTGACCCTGAAACCGGAGAGAACGCCGTTCGTTATGCTGAGACTCTTGAACAGCATAATGTAAACTGCGAGTATTTCGGTCTTTATGAATAATTATGATGCGGCCTTCGTGGTCGCATCTGTTTTTTAGAACATCTGATACTTATTGTTTAAGACGGAGGAATTGATTTGAATTTTGAAGTACTTGCTCCTGCAGGAGATCGTGAAAGACTGTTGTCAGCATTAAATTACGGTGCTGATGCTGTTTATCTTGGAAGAAAACAGTTTGGAATGAGAGCAGGATCTGCAAATTTTGATTTTGAAGGACTCAAAGAAGCAGTCGAGCTGTCTCACAAAAAAGGCGTAAAGGTTTATCTCACATGCAATACGCTTCCCAGAAACAGTGAAATACCTTTTTTTGAACAGTTTGTAAATGAAGCTGTGGAATCAGGGGTGGATGCTCTTATTGCTGCAGATATCGGAATTATTTCATTAATAAAAAAATATGCGCCGGACATGGAGATACATGCATCAACACAGACCGGAATCGTAAATTATGTTACAGCCAATGAACTGTATAACATGGGATGTAAGAGAGTTGTGCTTGCACGAGAGCTTTCTCTTGAGGAAATTGCAGAAATTCGTTCGAAAACTCCGAAGGATATGGAAATAGAAGCATTTGTACATGGTGCAATGTGTGTTTCGTTTTCCGGAAGATGCCTTCTCTCAAGCTATCTTACAAACAGAGATGCCAACAGAGGTGAATGTGCCCAGCCATGCAGATGGGGATATCATCTTATGGAGGAAAAAAGACCGAATGAATTCTATCCGGTTTTTGAGGATGAACAGGGAACATACATTCTGAATGCCAAGGATATGTGTATGATAGACCACATCGACAAGCTTTACAGTGCGGGTATAAACAGTCTGAAGATAGAGGGAAGAGCGAAGTCAGCCTATTATGTATCAGTAGTGACAAATGCATACAGAATGGCTGTTGATCAGTTCCTTAAGGATCCGAAAGCTGAATTTAAGCTTCCTGACTGGGTAAGGGAAGAAGTATTTAAGGTAAGTCACAGAAAATACTGTACAGGATTTTTCTTCGGACATCCAAAGGAAAGTCAGTATTATGAAACAGGCGGTTATATAAGGGAATATGACGTAGTGGCTGTAGTGGATGAATGTAAAAACGGCAGGATCTATGCTACCCAGAGAAATAAGTTCTTAAAAGGTGATACACTGGAAATATTCTGGCCGGGAGAAATGCCGGTAACCATCAAAGCCGATACAATATTCAACGATCATGATGAAGAAGTAGACAGTGCAAATCATGCCATGATGAAGTTTTCTATTCCATCAGAGCTGAATATTCCAAAGGATGCGATCATCAGAATTCAGAAATAAAATAAAGAGCCTTTGCAGATCAATACCTGCAAAGGCTTATTTTATGATGTAAAAAAATTATTTGAGATCAACAGCAAACTTCAAAGTTGTTCCTTGTCCAAGTTCGGTTTCGATCCGGAAAGAATCAGTACATTTTCTTATATTTGAAAAACCGGTTCCGTTTCCGACACCTTTTTCACGTCTTCTGTCATCTTCTGCGATAGTCGTATATCCGTTCTGCATAGCAAGATCGATGTCTTCTATTCCGGGACCGTTGTCAGCTGCTTCGACATATATTCTGTCAGGTGATATCTCAACGTCTATAACCCCTCCGTTAGCGTGTATTATCATGTTTAGCTCGCTTTCATAAACTGCAAGCGTAGCTTTTCTGATTGTTTCGGGGTCGACATCCATTTTTTCAAGGTTTGTTCTCAGGTCTTCTGAAACTGTTCCGGCATTGATAAAATCGTTTGGACTTACAACGTATGATAGAGTAGTCGTTTTTTCCATATATACAGCCCCTCCTATGGTTTATTCTCTAATTAAATTATAACATATTTTTTACAAAAATTCAATCTGAATATATTAATTGAATTTGCAAATATCGCACTTGTGTGGTATAATTACTTTATTCTGAAAAAATAACAACCGGAGGATATCCT
>JAZUJY010000015.1:0-4208 GCA_045643005.1 Oscillospiraceae bacterium
TTTAGACATAGTATGTAATCTCCTTGGTGTGTTATTTTTGTTTTGTTAGCACTTACATTATAACATTTTCAGAGACTACATACTATATTTTTTTGTCTCTATCTATTGAATTTTCAAGATGCACACGCAGTTTTCAACTGCAAAGTTTGAGTTAGATTATAATTATATACTGGTAATATGTCAAGTATTATTTCACTTGACATATAATATTTTTTATGATACTATAAACAAAGCAGATCAGTTCTGCATATATTCTGAGAGAGGTGAGAGGATGAGAAGATAATTTACTTTTGAACACATGAAGATTAATAAAGATCGTAAGCTGTACGCAGTATAGGTGTATGGTTTTATCATGTTGCCAAAAGTGGATTATGTTCTCATAACCTCTCTTTTTGTATACATTTTTATATGGCATATTATGCCTTTTTTGTATCCTGAGGTTATTCTGTGCATATCCGGACTGTTTGGCAGCAAACGGTCCTTTTTTGTTGCCGAAAGGAGAAATGCGTATATGTCACAGATAAATGTCAGCGGACTCAGCTTCTGTTATGAGGGAAGCTATGATAATATATTTGAAAATGTCTCGTTTTCAGTTGATACCAGCTGGAAGCTCGGACTTATCGGAAGAAACGGGAAGGGAAAGACCACATTCCTTAATCTTCTCATGGGAAAATATCAGTACACAGGTACAATAGATGCAAATACGGCGTTTGAATATTTTCCTTATGAGATAAATGATGATAAGATGCAGATGTGTGCAGGTGAATTTATAGATGAGATAAAGCCGGGATGTGAGCAGTGGAGAGTAATATGTGAGCTGTCACTTCTCGGAGAGGATGCAGAGCTTCTGTACAGTACATTCGGTCAGCTCAGTCCGGGTCAGAGGACAAAAATACTGCTTGCTGTCCTGTTTTCAGGAGAAAATGAATTTCTGCTTATTGATGAGCCTACAAATCACCTTGACAGTACAGCACGTGAAAAGATAAGGGAATATCTCGCTTCAAAGAGCGGATTTATACTTGTATCCCATGACCGTGATCTGCTTGATGCATGTACTGACCATGTACTTGTACTTAACCGTGAAAGCATAGAAGTACAGAACGGAAATTTTTCAGTTTGGTGGGATAACAAACTGAAAAAGGACAGCTTTGCGGTTTCTGAGAACGAAAAGCATAAAAAAGAAATAAAAAAACTCAGACAGGCTGCGGGTCGTGCATCAGAGTGGGCAGACAAAAATGAAAGCACAAAGATCGGATATGATCCGATAAAGGAACATGACCGCAGTATAAGTACCAGAGCATATATAGGTGCAAAAACCAAGAAAATGCAGAGCAGGGTAAAAAATATCGAAAAAAGGATCGGACGTGAGATTGAGGAGAAGGAGGGACTCCTTGCAGATATTGAACGTGTTAAGGACCTTAAGCTTTCACCGGTTCCTTTTTACCGGAATACACTGATCTTTTTCAGAAACTATGATTTCAGCTATTCCGGTTCTGACAGACAGATCATAAAGGATCTCTCATTTACAGTTGAAAGAGGCGACAGGATAGCACTTCACGGTGAAAACGGATGCGGAAAAACTACAGTTCTCAAAAGAATACTCCATGGTCTGGGTATTGCTCAGATCAGTCCGTTCGAAGAAAATGGCACATGCGAAATATCATCAGGCCTGAAAGTGTCATATGTCAGCCAGGATACATCATGGTTAAGAGGCAGTATTCAGGATCTGTGTGAACTGAAGGGAATTGACAGAAGTCTTTTCAGCACTATCCTTCGTCAGCTAGGATTTGAAAGATCACAGTTTGATAAAAATATCGAAGACTATTCGGAAGGACAGAAAAAGAAGGTCCTGATAGCAGCAAGTCTTTCAGAACAGGCAAATATCTATATTTGGGATGAACCGCTTAACTATATCGATATATTTTCAAGGATACAGATAGAAAATCTTATACTTGAATATCAGCCGACACTGCTTTTTGTTGAGCATGATGCGAGGTTTCAGGAGAAGATAGCAAATAAGGTCATATTACTTTGATGATATAACAACATTGAAGCAGTAGACAGCAATAAAAAGGAGAGATACGGTCATGGCGATCATATCTCTCTGTTTTTTATTGTTATATAGCATATGAATATATACTTTTTAATAGACTGAAAAGAAATATGTTAATTTAATTGCATCGAAAAAGATCGGACCGTGAAAAATCTGCTGAACGTATGAAAAATTTCCGGGCGAGGAACAGGGTAGTGAATAAAGCACGAAATGAGAGACTGATGCTTCTGGAGGAAGAGAACGAATTGCTGAGGAAGAGGATAATCAGGATGCGGGAAGAAAATTGAATGTAAAAGGGGAGGGACTGCCGGATATGACCATTTTTAAGACCGATGAAAAGACGGTGCCAATGGTTGAGCTGTTTGGACTTGAAAAAGATGAACTGAACGAGTTTATGAACTCTGCCTTTATATACTCCTCACTTTTGGCATCAGCAATTCCTTCAGCCTTACGTTGCAATAACAAAAAGGACCAGAGATAAGGTATGATATACCATATTCCTCTGGTCTTTTTTTATGTATAGTTTAAGTATCTCTATATTTCTAATACATCATGAAAATAAGGCAGTGTTGAGAATTTATATTTTCTTTCGAATTCTTTTGGATGCAATGGATCTGTGCCGTTTACATGATTCTTATATTTCAAAACATAATCAATTACGTCGCTTACAATTATAGGTAAATGTGTTACAGTTTCTTTATATTCATCCTGGTCTACAACAGCTCTTGTATTATCAAGATAATCATGATTTTTGATTAATACGATCTTGGAATAATCAAGTCCTGATTTTTTCTGCATAGATCTTTGAGTGTTTTTGAACATGAAAGCGTTTTTATGATGTATGTTTGAGCGATATGGTACACATATAAAATAATCATCCTGTGTTTCAATCAACAGGCAATTATACGGTCTTCCATGCTTGTACATTAATTCTGGAAATTTTGTAAGCGGATAATCATTAATAAATTTCTGCGATAAAAGATAAATCTCATTTAAATAGTCCATTATATTCTCCATACAAAAACGGAGCTAACATAGCGTCAACTCCGTTTAATTTCTTCGTTCGGTCATTTTTTATTTTACCGATGTGTCAGAACCGTCACACATCATCATCACTCGGTCATTTTTTTGTTTATCGTCGAGTCAGAACCGTCACTCGACATCATCACGAAGGAAGAAAGGATAAACTTTCTCCACTTATATTATACTCAATTCTCACTATTAATTGCAATAATCAATATAAACAAAAAACATCAATTATATCTATAGATTATTTTGCTTACTTGATTCTGTCATAAACATTATTCACAGCTTCAATATAGCAGATAAAAGAAGGATGATCACGGTCACCTCTGCGCAGATACATATTTTTTAATTCAAGATACTTATCTCGAACCATTTCCCATTTTCCTTTTTGATAAATGTATCTGCATTTCTTTTTTACTTCACGAGAATCACGTGCCTGGTTCCAGTAATACTCATCTCTAGCCCAATTACGATTATGAATCAATCTGTAGTAATTACCATCTTCATCACGACACACTATCCCAACATCAATAGAAAACGGTGTTTTATTGGTACACTTGGTAAAAAAACGATTTTCTGTACCAAGTGAGTGCACTGAATCAGAACAATCACCCCAGTTATGTCTGTGCAAAACAAAGTTAAATGATTTTCTTACTGATTCCTTGATGTAACGGCAGTCTTCATAATCATAGCACTTATTGATTTCTAAATCATAATCGAGATCACATGACTCATTACCGTTCTGAGTTATAAGTTTTCGTGAACCACTTCCTATGAGCCTTGGTGTTGCACCGATATCAAATTCTTCTTTCAGAACATGACATAGTTCCTGCATCATTTCTCCGCAGGTGCTTCTAAGCAGGCTGAGATAGGTTTTGTCTGTTACATACTTATACATAGTAAGTCCTCCTTATTTTTCCCAAGCCGCCCATTTAGCAATCGGTCGTCGCTAAATCATTATATTATAATGTATTTTTTCAGTTTAGTCAATACAGTATCAAAACTTATTAACTCAAACTTCGCAGTTGAAAACTGCGTGTGCATCTTGAAAATTCAATAGATAGAGACAAAAAAATATAGTATGTAGTCTCTGAAAATGTTATAATGTAAGTGCTAACAAAACAAAAAT
>JAZUJY010000016.1:0-38397 GCA_045643005.1 Oscillospiraceae bacterium
TTATATCCTCTGAATAAAAACAGGTCGGATAAGTTTATACAAACATAACCGACCTTTACTTTTTATTCAATTTTTCTGAATTTATTTATGGTTATATACACCTAAAATGGTGAGTTACAATAAATTGATGCGTTTATCCTACCAATTGACCAAACTGAATAGAACAATACAGAGCTTTGAACGAGAAAAATTCACCTCGCTGTACGGACTACAGCGAGGTGAAAAGTTTTATCCTATCAATGCTCTTACGGCTTTGTTTATAAATTCTTCCGATGAAATGAACAAAACAGCATGCAGTCTGCGTGAATAATGCAGACTGCATGCTGTTTTTTAATTCAAAGCTCTGTTTTGTTATATAATCTCAATAATTTTTTCGTCGTAGCCTGTCCTTCCAGATATATCAATACATTCTACTGAAATCTTAACAGCTTTTGGCGCTTCACAATTATAAATACAGTAAATCTGATCAGTAAAAGCAACCTCATCATCTATTTTGATAATCAATTGTTTGAATTCAATATTTTCGTCAGTAGTTACAGATATAAAAATCTGATCACCAACTACAGGATAATAATTTGAAATATTCAGATATATCTTTATCTTATCATCAAGAACAATAATTTCTGAATCGTTTTGATCATCTGAATTTTTATTATCACTGTCTCCGGAAGAATTTTGATCATCTTCAGAATTGTCATCGCTTTCATCTGAATGGTTCTGATCATCTTCAGAATTGTCATCTTTTTCATCTGAATGGTTCTGATCATCTTCAGAATTGTCATCTTTTTCATCCGAATGGTTCTGACCATCTTCAGAATTGTCATCGCTTTCATCCGAATGATTCTGACCATCTTCAGAATTGTCATCTTTTTCATCCGAATGGTTCTGACCATCTTCAGAATTGTCATCGCTTTCATCCGAATGGTTCTGATCATCTTCAGAATTGTCATTGCCATCTGACGGGTTCTGATCATTTTCTGAATTATTATCGCTGTTATCTGATGGACTATTCTGTTTATTATCCGGACCGGACGGATTATTATTCGGGGGAACATAGTCAGGAATTCCGGAATCAGGAATATCGTGAACATTGACGTCGTTATCATCAGGAAGAATAGTAAGTTCATTTACAGGTTCAGTCAACGTAGATATCTCAGCGTCTATAAAACTGAATAACGGTGATACGTCAATTAAACATCCTACTTCTGAAGCTAATGCTATAGTGATCAATAATACAATGGATAGTAACAGTTCAGACAGACCTTCTTTTTTATCTCCGTGAATTTTTATACAGTATATTTGGTATCCAATTGATGCAACGTCAAACGCTGCTAAAATCGCCATTAATAGTACTGCAATATTAAAGTAACTAATTAATGCAACATAAAGTGTTAAAACGCACCATGTTCCAAGGCCATTTGCTATTCCCTTCAATGCATTTGTAAGCTTATCACCTGAGGCAATTCCTTCTGCCAGACCGGAAAATAAACCTAATATAGCGTACGTTGCTATACTTTTAATTGTTGCAAGATCTCTTAATGCAGCTTGACAATTACATGAATTTCCCAATGGACCTGCTAAAAAACCTATCATTGAAAAATTTCCGCTCGGATCTATATTCATTACAGGATCATCATTTGCATAAAGATATTTATGCAAAGAAATCGGATCTGATAGTGAACCTTCATATGTATCACTTGAAGTAAATACACCGGTAGAAGGATTCATGTATCTTGCACGAAGATAGTACAGACCTGCGAAGCTGTCATTTTGTTCACAGCAGTACATATAACTGTTATTTGTTGTTCCGGATGAATCTATCAGATTTCCCCATGCATCATAAACATAACTGTCAGTAATTTTTTCATTTTCATCACACAGCTGTCTTACTGAGCCATGTCCGTCAGTCAGATAATCAGTAACCTTACCGCTTTTCTCCATTGATATAAGTTCCGTTCCTCTTGTATACGAACATGTTTCATTTCCTTCTTTATCATACTCTGAAAGCACCTGTGTATATGTTCCTGTCAGATCATTAAGATAACCCGTGTATTCATCATCTGAATATTTTGCAATTCTGTTTCCATATGCATCATAAACATAGTTTTCTGATACGGTAATTCCGTTATATTGTCTGGTTATCGTTACAGGTTTATTATCTGCATTATACATGTACAGAACAGATTCATTATCAGAAACTACCGAAATAAGATTTCCTGCATCATCGTACTCATATGTGGACTTATCATCCTTTATAAGCTGGTTTAATTCATTGTACGTATAGATAGTCTTTTTACCGTTTTCAGTTTTACTGATCCTGTTTCCGACTTTATCATACTCATATTCATATTTTGTAACCTTTCCATATGAATCTGTTATGGTTTCTCCAATCAGTCGATACAGTTTATCATACTTATACTCTACTGTTCTGTCAAGCTCTTCAATTTTAATTCTTTCCCCTGCTGCTCCTAATGTATACAGATACTTTGAAATAACATCGCCTTTACTGTTTGTGGTCGTTTCTCCTGTCAGTCTGTTTAACTCGTCGTACTCATAAGAAACAATAATTCCGTTAGAATATTTTGTTGCTGTTCGATTAGAATTAAAATCATATTCATACTGTGTTACATTTCCGTTTTTATCTGTTACTTTCATCATTCTTCCGAGCTTGTCGTATTCGTAATATACAGTACCGCTCTGAGAAATTACAGAAGTAACATTTCCGTTGTCATCATATGTATATTCAACTGTCCTGCCATCAGCACTAATAACTCTTACAGGATTATTATACTTATCATACGTAAAGCTTATATATGATGAATTGTAAGCAACACCGGTTGATTTTCCTGCAGAATTATAATAATATCTGATATTATAGTCTTTGTTTGTCTTATTTGTTAAAACAGAATCAGTATATGAATAAGAAGTAAGATTTCCGCCAAAATCAGTTGAAGTCAGTACATTCCCCTGATCATCATATGTTTTTTCAGAACTCTTGCCTGATGCATTTGTTCTTTTGATCTCTCTGCCGGATTTATCATATTCATACGTTGTTGAATTACCATTGGCATCAGTAATTTTTGAAATTTTTCCAATGCTATTATATTCATATAATGTCTTATTACCAAATGCGTCAGTTACAGAAGTTATATTTCCATAATCATCATATGTATAAGAGGTCGTATATCCGTTCTGGTCAATAGTTTTTAAAAGTTCACCCTGTTTACCATACTCTGATTCATAGGTTGAACCATCCGGATAAATTGTCTTACTGATATTACCATGAGGATCATAAAAATATTTAAATACATTTCCCTTTGAGTCTTTTTTTGAAGAAATCCTCATGTCAAATGTATAGGTATACTCAGTTCTGTGTCCATAATGATCAATTACAGCAGAATTTCTTCCAAGAGAATCATACTCAAATTTTGTAACATTTCCTTCTCTGTCTGTTTTTGAAGTCATCTGATTATTTTTGTTATATGTAAAAGTTTCAGATGTTTCATCAGAATATTCTTTTGATAATACATTGTAATTACCATCATAAGTATATCTAATAAGTGGTTCTTCCGAACTTCTTACTGTAAGTATATGACCTTCTTTGTCATAAGTATAATTTTCATAATGGTATGACGATCTTATACCTGACAATTTTCCATCATTAGTATAATAATAAATCTCTTTGTCACCGGATTCTTCTTTTGACAAAAGTCTGCCAAGATTATCATATTTGTACGACGAGACAGTGTTGCCGTCCTCATCAATTGTCTGAATTTTATTTCCGTACAAATCATATGTATAATACTCTGTTCCGGATCTCGTTATATCATAATAATGAGTTGTCTTAGTTTTAGAAGTACAATTTCCAAATTCATCATATGTCATTTCATATTCTGCACCAGTCTGATCAGTAGTATGCGTAACCAGACCGGAATCATCATACGCAAAAGTGTAACCTTTTCCGTCTTCATTTTTTAACGAGGTTATTCTGTTGTGTTTGTCGTATTCGAAATTTAATACTTCTCCGGAATGATCAGTGCATTCGCTGATATATCCTTTGTCATTATATGAAGCAGAAAATACTATTCTGTCAGATTGCTGAACTGAGCTGATAAATCCGCTTTCATCGTAACCGTTTTGAACTGTGTTTCCTTTTCCGTCGCTGTAAGAAGTTACATTGTTATACTCATCATATGTTAAATACAATTCATTTCCCATCGGATCTTTTTTAAATATAACATTGTCGTTTTCATCATATTTGAAAGATGTAACGTTTCCGTTTGGATCTGTCTGGGAAAGAACATTGCCGTTTTCATCATAGACATATTTAGTGATTAAACCATTTTTGTCTGTTACTGATTCAGTTTTTTCTTCAATGTCATGAACATATTTCGTTTCATTTCCGTTTATATCATATGATTTTACAAGTCTTCCGTCTTCATCGAATTCATTTTTTAAAGTGTACCTTCCTTGACTATCCACAATTCCTGTAATAAAGTGAGCACTGTACACAAAAGTAACTATTTCTTCTGTAGAATCATCATATCGTGTAGTAACAGTTTCAAGATCTCCGCATCTGTTATATTTGTAATATACAGACGGGCAGTTTTTCGAGCTCGCTTCAATTATTTTTCCATTTTCATTGTATTTTAAGGAAATTGACTGACCTGATGAATGTTTTATTCCGGTGTGTGAAAATGTTATTTTTTCGCCTGATGACGCTGTGATCTCTTTTAGTCCTTCTTTTTCATCAATAAGATATTTGACTCCGTCAGGACGTGTATACAAATAACAGCTTGGCTCAAATTCACTGAAATCAGGAGTCAAAAGCGTATTGTTGATAAAATAAAGATCATAATTTTTTATGTTTACAGGTTCAAGTGTAGATCTTGATCTTTTCAGTGGAACATAGCTTATGCTCAGATTATCATATAATGAACTTGAAGTTGATATATTATTATTTAACCTTGCAACGAAAGTTTCGCTGACTCCGTTACCTAAATTGACTGTAATTTCATGCTTTTTAGTTTCTTCAATTTTAAAAGTGGATAAATATCGTGATGTAGTTCTTACTTCTTTCCAGTTAGTGTTCTCTTTTGTACTTGAAGAAATGTTTATGTTATTCCATGAAAGATCCCATCCATAGCCGAATACTCCATCACGGTTTTTGTTTATGCTGTTATATGTTCTTGTAAGCGTAACAGGTGACTGATTTACATTAAATGTTATATCATCATAA
The DNA here is from genome assembly GCA_045643005.1 of Oscillospiraceae bacterium. Lineage (GTDB taxonomy): Bacteria > Bacillota > Clostridia > Oscillospirales > Ruminococcaceae > HUN007. Next base: position 5,240 of record JAZUJY010000016.1, read on the forward strand.
GAAATGCTAAAGTTTCCTATTTTGAAGTTTCCTTCTGCTTTTACTGTGATCTGATCTGAAGTAAAATAATTATCATTATATACAGTACAACGAATATCATAAAAACCGTTCTCAACATTTGCAGCATTAAAATAAGCTGAAATTTTAGTATCAAGATCGATATTCCCTGAATCGATAAGTATAAAATCATTTTCACCTGATCGTGAATATTCAAATTTATATTTATCAAAAATATCATTTGAAACTTCGCATATTACTTCACAAAATGTTTTTACAGATTCAAGATCTGAAGGAGATATTATTTTACATGTACAGTCTGTGTCTATTGTTTTTTTGCCATGACTTACTTCAAAAGGAATCTCTTTTTTTATTATATCCTTTGAAGTAGTATTCACACAAAAATCAATATAATATTTTCCATCTTCCAGAAGAGAGGTATCTATATCCAAGTCAACATCAGAACTGTTGTATAAATAATCCGAACAGGAAATTACAGACTGACTGCTGCCTTCTTTAATTATATCATAGGAATAACCGGCAGGCTTGAAAAGAGTATAATCATGATGATCAAGAGTTACTTCCAATGGAAGCACTTTGTCAGCAACAACTCCAGGCTCAGGTTTATTTACAATTACAAAATCAGAGTACAATTCCTCTGTGTCAGTTTCTTCAACATTTTTAATTACAACATCGGCTAAGGCTGTATTTGAATTTCCGGCTCTGTCAGTTACTGTGAGTTTCAGAGCGTATTTTCCGTCATTAAGAAAATATGTATCCAGTTCACCAAGTATTCCGTCTCTTATTTCATTTTTTGAAGCCGAAATTTCATTGCTTATACCGGTAGAGTACTCAATATACTCAAGTGAATACTTTCTTAATGAAATATCATCATATGCTGACCCTTTGATCTGAATTTTACCGTGCACTACTTCTTCATTAACAGGGACAGTGATCTCAGCTGTCGGAGGATTATGATCTCTGTGATCTTCAATTGTAATTACAGATGTTTTTTCTGTTTTTCTGTTTTTAAGATCAAAAACCTCAACCAATATTTCTACTGTTTCAGCTTTATCTTCTCTGAAGGTTATTTCACCGGGACCATTTAAAACAATTCTGTTATTTTTATAAACTCTCATTGTACGGATTCCATCAGCATCTGATGCGTCAACTGTTACATATACTGTGTCTCCGACTTCTGCAACATCAGCAGAAGGTTTTATTGTTATTTCAGCGGGATGATCTATATTTTCTTTAATTTTTGCTCTTTCATTATTCTGAACGGTGCTCAGAGTTTTTATGTTATCTTCCTTCAGTTCAAAATTTATATTTATAAATCGTGCATTTCCGGAAGTATCCTCAGCAACTATTTTAGAAACATAATTTCCCGTTCCTTCCTTTATGTCAAAAGCAGCGATTTTTCCGTTTACTACACTATCAGACGATTCAAATACTGTAATAAAATCAGAAGAGCCTGCCGGAGCATAGGAAACAGTATATTTCTTTATCTTTACATTGTCAGTTACAGAACCGCTTATTACACATTTTCCTTCTTCAAAAGAAGCAGAAATATTTTTGAACTCAGGATAAACAAGATCGCGACGATCAGTTACATGTACAGTTTCTTCAGCATATCCGGGATTATCAGCATAGTCTGTACATTTAACCTCAATCTTTAAGTCTTTCTCATTATTAAGCTGATAAATAAAGCTTCCCTGATAATTTGTAATAACATATCCACCAATTAAAACGCTGAAAGATTTTATACCCGATTCATCATCAGCAGACGCTGAAATTATGATCTCATCTCCTACACTCGGATTCAGATCTGATATTGTAAGATCAACAGACGGAGGAGTTTTATCATTCAGAATGAAGTCATCATTTTCTTTTTCCGCGAATACAATTTCTACCGCACTGTCACTCAGGCAGCCCTGTTCATCACAGACAGTATATTTCTGCAAGTATACTGTTTCCGGTAAAATGTTTCTCGGTACAGTTCCCTCATTCCATGAACTGTCATCAAGACATTTCCATTCTTTTATTTCCTTTGAAATTCCTTTATTCTCATGACTTTGAAAATCAATATCATAGGAATCAAAGCTGAGTGAACTATAATAATTTTTATGATCCTCTGTACAGTTTGTTTCAGAAGATACTGAAGCTTCCGGCTTACTGTGGACATAGAGTACGTCAGTCATTTTCTTTATTTCTGACCATTTTTTGTACTCATCAAAATCAGCATTTTCTTCAGTAGGATCATCCTTGGCAAGATAGCTGACAGAATATTTTCCTGTTGTATCAAGATTTGTAACCGGTGTATCAAATTCAAAATTTTCGTTTTTGCCTTTAGAATTTTCAAAAACGGAAGAATCGACCTCGTATTTCCATTTTACATCACAGAACGGATCGTTTTCCATGTCTGAATAAATATTATTATAAGCCAGTTCATCTGAAGTAGTTATATAATTGTTTTTAATGCTGTAATCAATGGAATTAATTTCAGATAAAACATAATTGATCAAAGTGTCATGATTAATTTTTTCCAGATCCCAGTCAAAATAATTTCCTGAAATTGATTTCAAAAGTCTCTGGAACTGCTGTTCTGATTTATCGGAACCAAGACCGATAAGTTTTATTCCTTTTTCAGTAAATATTTTTACAGCCTCTGCAAGTGATTTGTCATCAGAATAATCATAAAGACCATTTTCTGAAACATTGATAACAAACTTTTGAGCAGAGTCTCTCCATTCATAATTTTTTACTGCCTCATCCAGTGTATAACCTTTAAGAGTTGTCATATGAATATTGGAAAAAGTAAAATATGACTGCTGTTCGCATCCATGATGACCGTGACATGTTATCGGACCAAATCCTGTTCCGGTATCTCTGTCCGGAAGAACAAAATTTTCAATTATAATTTTGTCATTATCATATACAGAGATCATTCTGCTATCTGTAACTATTTTTATATTGTGTTTTAAAAACGAGTTATTCTTTTGTAAATTTACTCTTTGTAAGATAGGTCCGAAGGAAGTAATACTCTTCAAAGGATCAGTACCATTTCTGAACATTTCAAGTTCTGCTTTATTTATCCTTACAAGTATAAAGTGGTCATTTCCGAGAAGAAGCGCATATCCGTCGATAAATTTTGCTTTTTTGGGAGATTCATTTTCATCTTCAGATTCTACAGTATCTTCGTATATAGAAGTATTAAATAAAAATCCTCCGCCCTCCATTGTATGCCAGTTTGTTTTATCACGCATCAGATCAAATGTAAATACTCTTTTCTCACTATTTCCGTCATCATAAAACAACCAGTCACGATTTGGTTCAACGCCATATCCGATCATTTTAACAGAATTATTTTCTATAAAAATATGTCTCTCGAGATTCAATTTCGGAAACTCATCTTCGTAATTATAATGATCATATCTGTCCCATGATATTGTATCCTTGGCATTCATTGTTGAATTTGAATACTCAGAAATATTTACTGAATATCCTGCGTTTTCAAGTTTGCTTTTTAATTCTTTTACCTGTCCTGATAATTCTTTTATATCTGACATATTATTATTATCAGATGTAACCACTATATCAACATTTTTGGCAAGACTGAGCTCAAGAGATGTTTCTGGTGCTTTATTTGTTACTTCAACTATCGACATTGTTTTATTATCATTTTCGGTAGTTGAATTTCTGAATGCATCATCTGAAATAAGTGAAGGTATAGTATCTGTAAATGACTCCGCAGTATCAAGCACGAATTTATACTTTCCTACTCTGTCCGTATTATATACTAACTCTTTTTCATTTTTGTCACTTATAATTTCTTTTTTCTCATCGTCAAATGAACCGTCATTGTTGCTGTCGTAATAAACAGACCATATTCTGCTGACGATAGTATCTCCGTCAGGTGAAAAAGAAGTGTCGTTTATACTGATCGAAGCTGTTTTTTCAGAATTTCTTAAAACCTGTTTTTCCTTTACACTAAAAGAAGATACAGGCGGAAGATCCTCTTTGACATGAATTTCTTTTTTATATTCGATGTTATTTCCCTTCGAATCCTTTCCTGAAAGAACTGCTGAATATTCACCAGCTTTTGATATTATCAGTTCTTTATGATAGTTGTTTGAAGTGCTTTCATCAAACAAAATACTGCTGTTGTTATTAGGATCTGCAGCAGTAATATTCCATGAAACTGTTGATTTATCAATATCAGAAATAGCCGTGTTATCAGGAATATCGAGTACTATTTTTCTGTTTTCCTTGTATATTCCTGCGGCTCTTTCGTCTTCTGTAATATATATATCATGCTTAAAAGTGATCAGATCAATATCATATTCATCAAGTGATGAAATATTTATATCTGTACCGTTTATTTCAATATTTTCCGCAATTATAGAACCGTCAAAATCAAGGTTTTTCGCATTGATCTCAACCGTACCGTTCGGTGCATAAATTACACCTTTCAATGAAAGATGTGAACCCTGTACAGTTACATTTCCTTTCTGTGAATACAGGAATACAGAACAGTCATCATTGTTTGTAACAGCATCATACTGAATATTACCTGCTGCGTTTATATAACCTTTGGATGAAAAAACCGTTCTGTCGATCCACAGGTCGTTTTCAGCATATATTGAACCTGAAATATTATATTCGGGTTGGTATAATACAGCCTTATTTTCAGAATATACTGTCTGATATTCAATATTTTTCAGTTCTTCCACATAATCAGGCATCTCAGTCCTTCCGTCATCGGTTGTCAATGACTTGACCTTTCCTTTTATTTTACCTGAATTTAAAGAGCTGTTTACATAACATATATTGTCCCCGAGATTATTGAATATTTCTCCGTTATAGACATTTCCATTTATAGCTGCATTCTGAGCATTGATCAAAACGTCTTTTTGTGAATATACTGCATAGCTGTTTACAACAGACATAGCAAAAACACTTTGCGGTACCGCAGCGATCTCTATCTGTAAAGGGAGAACAAGGGACAAAATCAATGATATGCCTCTTTTTAACAATTTGATCTTATTCATGTTTTTCTCCCTTCTTAAATAATACTATACATCCTGCTGCTGATAGCATTGAAAGAATAAAGCAGGAATAAATTTTTACTGTGTCATCAATTCCTGTTTTAGGAGAAGATAATTTTGTCTCATTGTCTTTTCCGGTATTTGCGGCGTTTTTAATACCATAGTATACTGTGTATTCATTCCCTGATGCATCAGAGACCGGCTCCCATGTGTATGCTGCTGCTGCATCATTGATCTGTCTGTTGATATTAATGTCAGCATCCCATTTTGAATCAAATAATGAATTCCAGTCTGCAATAACGAACTTATCAGGCTTAATATCATCTTTACTGAATTTTCCATACGTTGTAAAGTTTTCGTTCCTGAGCTGTTTTACAGTCCATACATCCGGAACTTCTTTAATAAATTCCGCTTCATTGGTAAGCTGTGCATTATTTGCGTATATTCTTAAAGTATCATCATCATCAAGCATTGGGTCAATCATTATTCTTACTCCGATCTTATCTTCAGGATCTGCATTGACCACTTTGTAGCTGATCTTCAGAGCATCATCATAATCAGGAGTGTCCAGTTCAGATAAAGTAAGAGTTTGTCTGATAACAGCATTTTCAAACTTCTGCTCGGATACATGACATTTGTTATCTGCATCATAATACGGTTTTGAAACATCTTCACCTGTTCCGTAAATATAGGGTGCTGAGTTTATATTTATTGTTGTATACCCTGAATAAAAGTATTTGTAGGTAAGATTCTTGTTGTCATCGTCATCAAGCAAAGTACTTCCGCCTGTAGAATCAAGACGATATTTGAGATACTCTCCAACATCCTTGTTTTGTTCAACTGTCAGTTTAATAAATGAATTTTCAAGTGACGCATTTTGTAATCGCGCTTTGTTACTTTCACGCGCTTTTACTACACCACAAGCCAAAGAACAAATTGACAGTGCAGTTAAAAAAACTGCAAGTTTTTTTGTGTGTAATTTCATCATATTCCTTCTTCCTTAATAATCAGATTCGTTTTATGTCTTTTTCTGTTGAAACACACAAAGATGTTGGTTGATCCTGAAATACAACACAAAGCATTACCCCTTTCATGCCTGTTAAAAACAACTCTTTGAAAAATCTCTTTTTAACAAATAAATGCCTTCAAATTTGACTTTTTCTTTCTTTTTTTAACCCAAAATATATTCTATAGCATCAATGTAAAAAAAACAAGGCAAAAATTGTGCGAACTTAATTACATAAAAATAATTTATCAAAAATACTAAGTATGACTGATCGTCAGGATCTTTTCAGATATCCGGGATTACACTTATTAAATGCGGTATTTAAATATGTAATTTTTCATCATATTTCATATAATCTATTGACATTTATCCTATATATTGGTATAATATTTTTACATTTTATTTGATTTAATTATAAGGGGGATTTTCAATGAATTATAATTCTACACGTTTCACAAGAACTAAAAATTACTATGAAGCTGTTCATAACAATGTAAATAATACTGCTTCACCGGAAATGGCATTTGCACGATGCGGCTGCTGTACGGTTGATACTTCGTATCCTGTAATAACCAAAGAAAATGGTCAGCCTGTTTGGTCACAGAAAGATTACAGTTTTCTTAAAGATAATTATTCGCCTGAACCCGGCAATGATGAAAACGGAAATCTTCGTATATATCCAACACTCTGGAACAATGGTTCAGGCAATCTTCTTTCAGGCGTTTTTGAAGTTTTAAAAAACCGTATTTACCAGGTCAGAGGATATGACATGGCAAATATAACATTTGTAAAAACAGGATCTGACAGAAGTGATACAATCAACGAAAAGTCCAGATGGATAGTTCTGGACACACTGATGAGTACTGAATGTACAAAAGCCGCTCTTGATTGTTTTGAAAAATATCTTAAAACAATATTAAACTCGTGCAGCTTTACACTAAAAGGCAAAATATCAGGAATGATAATCAGTCATTCACATATAGACCATTACGGTGGAATGTCTGTTGTTAAAGAATACTTTGCTGAAAATATAGATGTCGATGATATCCCTGGTACTCAAAACGTTAAACATCCTTTTATACTTGCTCCTTCAGGATTTTTTGAACACTCAGTCAGTGAAAATGTCTATGTCGGAAATGCAATGGGAAGACGTGCTTCATATCAGTACGGAAGCTTTATAAAACCACAATATTCAGACTTCCCGGATGAAATAAACAAATATACTGCCGGAAGCATCAGTATAGGAATAGGTCAGGGTCAGTCAACAGGACTTACATCACTTCTTGAACCTACACTTGAGATAAGCGATACTGCTTTGCCGTATAATCTGGACGGACTCACGGTAGATTTCCAGCTTACTCCGGGAACTGAAGCTCCTGCAGAAATGAATAATTATTTCAGAGATTACAATGCACTCTGGCTTGCAGAAAACTGTGTCGGAACTTTACACAATCTGTATACACTGCGCGGAGCACAGATACGCGATGGAAAAACATGGGCAGGTTATCTGATGGAAACTGCTTTTCTTTACGGAAAAAAATCTCATGTTATTTTCCAAAGTCATAATTGGCCGCACTGGAGTAAAGATATCATTGATGACTGCAAAAGCATTCCTGACGAATGTAAGGTTGATATAGAGCAATTTCTTATAGATACAGCCTCTATCTATAAATATATAAATGACCAGACTTTACTTTACATGAATATGGGATATAAGATGAACGAAGCATCAGATATGCTTACTATTCCAAGAAAAATGCAGAAAAACTGGAGTACAAAACCTTTTTATGGAACTCCTAAACACAACTCAAAAGCAGTTTATCAGAAATATCTGGGATGGTATGATGCAAATCCGCTTCATCTTGAAGAACTTCCTCCTGAACAGTTCGCATCAGAGCTGCTGCGTTATATAGGATGCGACAGCGAAGAAAAAATAATTGAAAAAGCAACAACTGATTATAAAAACGGAAACTACTGGATGTCAGCATATATGACTGATCAGATCATTATCGGAAGCAAAAACAATGAAAATATCACAAAAGCAAAAGAGGTCTGCGCTAATGCTCTTCAGCAACTTGGATATCAGTCAGAATCAGGTACATGGAGAAATGTCTATTTATCAGCTGCATATGAATTAAGTAATCCCAAAAACAGAAATACTGCTGTAAGCGGCGGAGCAATAGCAAGTCTTACAACAGAAATGCTGCTTGATTACATTTCTATTTTCTTTGACGGTGATCGCGGCTCTTACGGAGTTGAAAACGCTGCAGAAAACAGTAAGGAACGTTTCTTCTATTTTAACGGTTTTCTTTTAATAAAAGACAAGGATAACAATATAACAGAACGTTTCAGATTTGTAGTAAAAAACGGTACCATCCTCTATTACGGCCTTAAGGAAAATGCGTCACTTCCGAACGGTTATGAGACCATTACTGTTTTAAGAGACGAACTCATTCAGATCATAACTCAAAACTATAACGGTACATACAAGCTTCTTTCCGGAATACAAAAATGTATGGTAAATGTTAAAAATGACCGTTTTCGTTTTTTTGACATCATCGGCAGACATGACAGCAATGTGCTCATCGGAGATAAATACTACGATCTGAAAAAAGAGGCAAATGACTGTATTTTGATGCTTGAAAAATATACTGATGTTTTTAAGAATGAAAACACAACAGAACATTTAACCTCAGATGATAAGTCAAAATGGGATCAATATCTTAAAATATTAAAAACTGAGACCCATGTTATACTCGACGGTGAATTTTTTGATCCGTTGAATCCAAACTCAGGAATCGGAGTTGATAGCTCATTTTATGAACATGAACTGTTTTACACACTGTACAGCCTGTATCATTATCTTTTCAGTCCATATCTGAAAAATGATTTTGGTTTCAGTAATAAAAGTCTTGATGAAGAGGCGTATGTTAAACTTAAAAAGAAGATCTCTCTTTTAGAAGGATATGTCGCTGATTGTTATCTCCGTCCATGCGGAAGTCAGTCTGAATACGTATACTTTGATAAGGATGACGCTGCCGCATACAGTTACCTTACTGATAAAAGCATTGACTGTAATTCTTTTAAACTGTCTTTTGCGGAATTATTCAAAGAATTAAGTTTCAGTTATAAAGAGCTGAAAACTGAATTGGAAAATTAGTATTTTCAATACTTCTGACGGTATCAGTTAAAATCATTAACATCATATAATAAAAAACAGTACCATAAGGTACTGTTTTTTTAGTATACATAACTTATTTTCTGATCACCTGGATAATGAGTTCAAAGCTCTGCTTTTAACAAGCAGAGGCGATTCGTAGAATCGGTTCCCGCTCAGTCGGAGATTGTACTCCGACTGTTTGGTCAGATAGAACCCGCCGCCTGCAGAGGCGGGGGATATCCTCTGTGTTATTATAGTATATCTGTATTATATTTCAAAATAATATTATTTTATTTGTAGCCTTTTATAACCTCCCGTAGTATTATAATCAGAAAGCAATCAAAGCATCTTTTCAATGTTTATATAATATGGAGGACGATAATTATGAAAAAAAATAAAGTTATTTCTTTTCTTGCTGCGCTTTGCATTACAGGACAAATGATTCCGGCCGGACTTGCATCTGTAAACGGTGAACAGAACGAAAAAGATTTTATCTATGGTGATATCAACTCAGACGGTGCAGCAGATCTGACCGATCTTTCACTTTTAAGCATTTTTCTGATGGGTGGAACAGAATTTTCAACTATTCAGCTCAAAGCTGCTGATGTTGACGGAAACAATGAAAATGACATAAGAGATCTTGCACATTTTAAAAGATACATATGCAAGGAAAAAGTAACACTCGGACCTCAGTATTCTTCTCTTCTGAAGATCAAGCCGGCATCAGACTATAAAGACCTTTATCCTCTTATGGCAAACAATTACGGCTATGCAGCCGGCGGATTTGTAGATTATGATTACTTAAACGGTGAACTCCCTGTTTCAACTTATGCAAACAGTGCACAGGCCGGAGGAACATCAGCTCCGACAAGAGATACTTCAGTCAAGGCAGATGATTCGATGTCTGTATCCAACGAAGGTTCCAATTCAACTGAGCATTCTGATACCCACAATCAGGAAGAAAATGTTCTTGAATCTGATATCGTAAAAACAGACGGAAATGCAATTTATTCACTTTCAAGTAATTACTATTACAACAGCAATCCGATATTAAAGACAGTATACGTTAAAGACGGTAAATTTGAAAAAACACAGAACATCGAACTTGATCTTTCATGCTGTACATTCGGAACAGTAAAAAGTGTAGATGCTACCAATATGTATCTCTACAACGATATGATCATCATTCTAGGAACTGCTAATATTAACAGTAATACGATCAGCAACAAGAAAAAACAGAACAACGATATTTATTATCGTTCAGCATCCAAGATATATACATTTGTATCTGCTTATAAAAAAGGAACAGAGAACAAAGCACCTGAGCTCATTAACACTTATTATCAGGAAGGCAGCTTCAACGATGTAAGAATCACACCTGACGGATATATGTACCTTATTACTGACGGAGGCTTTAACTACAGATATTACTATGGATGGCTTGATTACGGATACGCAGTAAACAAGGCTGTTGATGATTCTGCAGAATCAGTGGATGAAACAGATGAAGCTTATGACGAAGACGAAATAATTGAACAGATCCCAACATCAGGAACAAACGAAGGTGTAGTTCCTGCCCCGCTTAATAATATTTATATTCCTGAAAATATAGATGATACTTATTCAAGCACATATACCATAGTTGGAAGCGTAAACCTTAACTCTTCAGACAAAATTGAAAATAAAGACCTTAAAGTGATCACCGGTTACACAGGAGAGATCTACTGTCATGAAAACAATCTTTATCTGACACATGAACGCTACGACAGTTTCTATTCAAAAAGCGGCAAGCGCACATCTGAATCATCACACGAAGTAACTGAGATCACACGTCTCGCACTTTCAGAAGGAAATGTAACTCCTGAAGCAACAGGTGAAGTTCCCGGCTATGTCAACGATCAGTTCTCCATGAGTGAATTTGACGGAAACTTCAGAATAGTTACAACCTGCAATTACTATCATTACTCATACAATGATGATGACTGCTATTACTATAGTTTTGAAGACAGCTCTGAACGCTCAAACAACGTATTTGTTCTTGACAAGGATCTTAAGAAAATCGGTGAGATATCTCACTTTGCCAAGGATGAAATGGTTAAATCAGTAACCTTTGACGGAAATATCGGATATGTTGTAACATTTGTTCAGACAGATCCTCTGTTTGCAGTTGACTTCTCAGATCCTGCCAACCCGACGATCCTTGATGAATTCAAAATCGACGGTTTCAGCACCTATATGCAGAAATGGGATGACGGACATCTTCTAGGCTTCGGAAAAACAGTTACTGATTCTATAGAAGACGGCTACAAGATCGTAATGTTTGATAATTCTGATCCTGAGAATCTTAAGGAAGACGGAATTTATGAGATTAGAAATTATGATCCTCAAACACTGGCTGAGATCCTTGGAAAATCCAACTTTATTCAAAGAGAATGTGATACAAGCTGCTGGTTATATTCTGAAGCTACATATGAAAGAAAAGCGCTTCTGATCGCTCCTGAGAAAAATCTGATAGGTATTCCGCTCAACTATGATATCTATTTATATAATGATGATGACACATGGTATGAAAAATATTATCAAAGTGGTTCCGGATACTGCTTCTTCTCCTATGAAGACGGTGATTTCAAATTTAAGAACTTCCTCGGAGATTCAAACGATGACGACTATAACTACTACTATACCGAATATAACAGAGCACTTTATATCGGAGACTATGTATACATCGTGGCCAACAGTAAAATTATGTCCGCTGATATAGACACATGTACAAAGGTAGACGAAATCAAACTCATTAATTATACAGATGACGAATACGCTCCAAACGTATACATTACAGAATAAAAGACAAATCATAAAAACAGATCCGGCAATTGATGCAGAACAAAAATTAAATATAAATCATTCAGTCACATCCCTCTGCTTTGGCAGAGGGATGTGATTTTCAGAAATATGATACATGATAAAAAATGATAACAGTAAACTAAAAAATATTATTATTCTGCATTTTTATATTTGTAAATATTTTCCCTATGTAACTCATATAAAGATAAATTCATACAATCAAGCGACAAGTTAATAATCATTTCATTTTAAACAAATTGAAAAAATATATTTTGTATTTATTGACATATGTTCTTTTATATGTTAAAATATAATATATCTAAAGACATTTTGTACCCCTAAAGAACTTTTATTATAATAGAAGTTCGATATTTTTAGCTATATTCGTTTTCAAATTAACAATATTTTTTCCAATGATCTGCTAACCTATCTACATTAAATAATACCGGAGGATTTGAAATGGATTCAGGGATAAAAGAAAGATGCGATCTTATGATCGAAAACCGCCGTCGTTTACAGGATATCTTTTCATATGGCAATAAAAAAATTGTATTCTCTGCCGCTGCGATCATTTCAAGCTATGGAATACCTGCTGATAAAAAGAAGATAATATCATGCAAGGTGATTTTAAAAAAACGGGTTGATTTTCTTTCCGGACTCAGAGGTCAGATGTACCCTGTTTTAGTAATAAAAATGTCACTTTCAAATGACCCTGAGGAGTATCTCAGAAAAGTAAAAAAGATATATTCTATGTTCAAAACAAGGTTAGGTTCAAGTGAACACTGTGCTCTTGCTTCAATGATAATCTGTGACAAGGTTCCTGAAGAAAAGTACGGACAAGCTGCATCAAGAGCAGTCGATATATACAAAGCAATGAAAACGCGTCATGTCTTTCTTACTTCATACGAAGACCTGCCTTTTGCAGTCCTTCTTTCATTTTTAAATCTCAGCCTTTCTGAAATAATTACAGAAATGGAAAATAACTATCATCTGCTAAAAAACTATTTTATAGATGCAAATGCAGTTCAGACACTCAGTCACGTTCTCACGTTTGACAGCAGTCATGCCGAATTCAAATGCAACAGAGTTCGCGGAATACTTAATGAACTCAACAAGCTTCATCACAGATACGGAAAAGGACACGAGCTTCCGATGCTCGGTCTCATTGCTTCGATCGGACTTCCAAATGAAATTATTGCCGGAATGCTTGCAGAAACCGAAAACTACCTTGCACTTCAAAAAGGCTTCAACAATCTCGGTATCAATTCAAAAACACTTCTCATGTTTGCATCACTGATCATCATACAGCAGTTCAACTGCACAAATTCAGATATAACCGGAGTACAGGTGAACAGCGTACTTTCAGGAACCGATGCAGCCAACATAGCCGCCATCATATGCTGCATAAGCTGCTGTGATTCGAACTGCTGATATAAAAAAATAAAAGCTCGTTTCAAAGAGAGTCTTTTCTCTATGAAACGAGCTTTTTTGTTTTCTTGAAACTTCAATTTCTCAGAATTTATCCAAAACTTTCTGTTACATCATATATGCATCATCAGGCGTATACTGACGTTCCTTTGTCATGATGATCCAGTCGGTGATATCAGAAATATCATACTCACCAATACTGCCGACTTTCATGTCTTTTACATAATACGGCTCCTGAGTAAGCTTACAGATAAATTTATCTTTTCCAATGACATTTTTTATATCAAGAAGTTCGAACCATATATGTTCACGCTGGGTTTCAGACGATTCTTCCGGATCAAGAAATTCTTCATCAATACGAAGTCCTATTTTGAGAAGTATGTGTCGTTCCTCTTCCGGCTTCTTAAACGCTTTTTTCATATACTCTATTCTCTCGCATGCCATATTTCTCATACGTGCTGTTTCTGAGGATGAGATCATAAACATCGGATTATCGGCAAGATATTCATCAAATATCTGTACTTTTTCCGGTTTCTCCTCATCAGCATCATCAGGACCCGGATAAACCATGATCACAGTCGTGCCTTCAGAGTGATAATCGTCTCTGTCCTCTTTTGTTCCAAGCTTTACATCAGGATAATATTTAAGTCCTGTTTCCCATGTGACCAATACTGCAACAAGCGCAATTTCATTTGTCAGCCATGCAAGAAAGATCGGCTCATACAGATTTGGAGCTTCTTCGTTTTCTATCATTCTGACAGCAACTGTTTCTATTATCGAATAATGTGTACTGTACATATCCCTGCTGCTTCCGAGAATCTCAAGATCAGGAAGACCGCATCTTTTAAGACCGTGAGAATGAAGCCAAATTTCATCATCATCCTCTTCCCCGCTTATCGCCTGTACTGAAAAAAGATATTTCGGAGAAGGCGGAACGTTTGAATCTGCAGCCAGACTTACCCATTTTCCCGACAGCATTTTCTCTGAAGGAATATCCATAACAGCCAGCTTGTCAGGAACAAAGCATTCGATCAGCTTTAACTGGTCGTGATAGCTTGCCAGATATTCATCCGTATATTCTATCTCTATGGAAAGACCTGTATCCATTTCATTTATTTTTTCAAAGTCAAGGTCTGAGAAGCAATGCGTTGAAACAAAGAAATCAGGGATATCAACATTTACATAATCAACGTTTACAGTGTATTTTCTTGATTCTATCTCAACTGTCAGAACAAGATAAGCCTTTTCTTCCTTTTCAGTGCCAAAAATGGTTTCGTTGTCACCCGGAGAAAGATCTGAAGGCTTTGTTCCTACTTCGTTTACTATTTCAGCCTTTATTTTCTGACTGTCAGCAAGTCTTTTTAATATAAGCTGAGGGTTTATATCCTCTTTTCTCTCCGGAATTACTATCATCAAAGATTTTTCTTTCATTATTTTTCCTCCACACCTGAAACTATCATCATCTGTCTTACAATTTCACTGAAATATTTTCTGTTTACATCCTTTATCTTCAAAGGCTTTTTAAACGATAAATCTCCTGCATCATAAAACTTAAGACCTTCAAGTTCCACGTCCTCATTGTCCTCATAAGAAACCTGAATATACATTCCTGAGAAGTTCATTTCTGAAATATAGCCTGTAACAGTTTCCTTTCCGTTTTCATCTGTTTTTTTGCCTGCTATATCGGTATGATAGTATTCATAGAAAACTCCGGCATCCTGAGCCATACCCTTTGTCCAGTTGTATTTGAGCATTTTTCCGTTAAGTGAAAGGCAGTTGAACTTTTTCTTTAAAAATCTGTCTATCTGGGTCTTTTCAAGTTCATTTTCCTCAGGAAGATATACTTTTCTGCAAAGCTGTTCAAAAGGCTGGGTTATCTCATAGTCCTCAAGCTGCTCTTTCCAGCTGTCAAGCACTTCCTCATCAAGTTCTACCGGATGAACTATACCTATCTCTGCGTTTTCAGGAAGTTCGTACTCATCCTCATCAACAGTTGTGAATGAACCGTCATCCATATATCTGAAGGTCTGTACAAGACTTCCGTTTTCATATGCTCCCCAGACAAGTCCTTCGGCAAAACAATGCATAACAGGATTTTTTACGAAAAGAGCATCAAAGCCTGCAGCAGTCCATTTTCTGTCACACATCAGAACATATTCAAGACGGTCTGTCTGTGCAGCGATAACTGTTTTCATAAGCTTTTTCATGTCCTTGTATTCTGCATATGCCTTTTCAGCCTTTTCCTTGTCATCGGATGCTCCGGGCTTCGGCATGTCCTTGAACTTCTTTTCACCACAGTATACTTCAGGCTTTAAGTCCTTTGTGATATATACGTTAAACTGTCTCGGGCCGTAATCAAAAACACGGCACATTTTTTCATCAAAGCCGAGATCAGGAACGATCTTGTCAGCCAGCTCTTCCTTTGTGATTCCCAGAACATCGGCTGCCTTGTCCATTGCTTCATTTGCACAGCGCTTAACCTGTTTGTTCTTAAACTTTCTTGCCATGTTGTCAACGATGAGAAGTGCTTCAGATGAACCGTTCATTGCCAGAGCCTTTACAGCCTCACCTGCAAGTGCGCTTCTCATTGCCTCAGCCCATTCCTTTATAAGTTTAACATAATTTTCTATTGCTGCATGACCACCATATACTGCAGTAAAATACAGTACCCACTTTGTCTTTGCCTCACAGCCTTTATCATACCATTTTCCGAAAACTTCATGAGCAAAGTTTGTAAGATCCTTTTCATTTAATTCTTCTGCGAGCTTGTCAGCTTTGAGATTTTTCACGCCTGCTTCCTCTGCATAGCACATAAGAAGAGCCTTGAGGTAAGTGTCATCAACAGGGACATCATTTTTCATTTTTACAGGAGTAAACGGAACTTCAAAAAGCCATGCGACCTTTTTGGCTTTTGAACCGCCTGCAAGAGAAGACACTGCATCTTCTGAACTGCTGTCAGCATGCTGCGTTACCTTTCCTGAAACAAGCAATTCTATTCTGTTCTTTATCTTTTCAGATTTTTCCTTTTCAAACTGCTTTTCAAGTGCTTCCTTAAACTCATTTGGACCTTTCTTCTCTATAACTGAAAGTGCAAGATCACGAACAGCTGATTTTTTGGATACTATCATTTCTTCAATTTCTGCGTTTATGTCTTTCATTTCTGAAAGTATTTTTACAAGGATTTCTTTTATTGCCTTGCTTGTGTCACCTGTCATGGCAAGTATCTGCGCCCTGTATTTGTTCGGATGAGGGGACAATGCTTTAAGGTACATTATTCTGGCATTTACATCAGCAGACATTACATCAGCATCTTTTATTCTGTCTGTATGTTCAGCAAAGTATTCTGAAAAATCATCAGTAAAATTTCCTGTACTGTAAAGTGAATCGAATGAATTTGAAAAGCCTGTTAATATTTCATCTGCTGAAAGTTCCGATCTGTCAAATACTGATGCAAGTATTTTTCCTCCGTCACGATGATTAAATCCGACAAAAGAATACAAAGGATTTGCTGAATAGCCGGTGATATTATACTGTGTCAGCAGTGTAAACAATCTTACTATATAGTCATCGTCGCCGTAATATGAATAATATCCGTTATTTGTATTTCTGTCATATGATTTTTTCATATCAGATATACACCCTTTTACTTCAGAGTACGGGATCTTTCCTTCAAGATATGAATATACATTTACTCTTTCATCAAAACAGTCGGAAATGGCTCTTGAAACAGAATCACGGGCTTTGCTGCGAAGTGTATCATCATCAAGTGCCTTTGACGGAACCGCCTGCTTTAATATACTGTTTACATCTTTTGCAAAACCAATGTCACAGCTGTTTTTACAGAGCTTTATAAACTTGTCAGGAGAAACTGCTGCGAGTTTTATGAGAAAATCCGTATTGTTTTTCTTATTGCCGTTAAAAATGAATGTAAGCACCTGTTTAAGTTCATCAATTTCAAATATATCATCTGACAAAGTAAATATATCATATACTCTGTTGTCATCAAAAGGACTTGCGTGCATTTTAAATATGATCTGAAGTTTGTTTTTGTAAATTTCCTTTCCATATTTTTTTACTATCTCATTTCTGTATGGATAAACAGCGCACAAACCTATAAGAGTATGCAGTTCGGTGTTCTTTGAAGCCGCCTTCAAAACAAGATCACATGCCTCTGAGATCAGATTTTCATCCGGAACATCAAACTTTGAAACCGCAGCTCCCGCAAGCATGGCAGCCATAGACGGATCCTGGTCAAAAGCACGTTTTGCAGCCGCAAGCATATATTCCGAATCTCTCTTCAGAGTGAAGTCTGACCTTATATAGCTGTATCTTTCTGCTTCAAATGAATGCGCAGCCATTCTGAAAAATCCTGAAAGATATGCATCCGTTTCATCAAACATATCAGTCTCTTTTTCAAACTCCAGACACAGATTTTCCGCATATGAATAATCATCCCAGACACCATGGCTGTTATAGCATAAAATCCAGCCATGGTATCCTAAAAGCTTACATCCCAAAAGCTTCACACGGCGATTTATCTCTGAAAAATCATTATTTCCGGGATAACACGCCCTGAAATCCTTATCAAGCACATTCCAGAATTTTGAATTTTTGATTTTTTCAATGACCGCCCTGTCAGCCTGAAGATCAATCTTTTTAAGAAGTTCATAATCTCTTTCCTCAGACACATTCAGCCACTTATCAACATACTCCAGTGATTTTCCTTTAACCCCGGCACTCTTAAGCACCTCAACAACCCCCGGAAAATGTCCCTCCGGCTCACTCTTTATCTTATTATTATTGCTAAATATCATAACTTTTTTTTTCATCCTTTCCTTTTTTTTATCAAATCAACAATGTAAATGCTTATGTGCATCACAATATGTAAATGCGAAGGTGCAGGGCGACCGCAAAGCCCTGCTAACCCACACCTTTCTCCATTTCAAACGCCATAATGTGCGAAGGTGCAGGGCGACCGCAAAGCCCTGCTAACCCACACCTTTCTCCATTTCAAACACCAAAATGTGCGAAGGTGCAGGGCGACCGCAAAGCCCTGCTAACCCACACCTTTCTCAAATTCAAACGCCAAAATGCGCGAAGGTTGCAGGGCGACCGCAAAGCCCTGCTAACCCACACCTTTCTCCATTTCAAACGCCATAATGTGCGAAGGTGCAGGGCGACCGCAAAGCCCTGCCTACCCACACCTTTCTCAAATTCACACGCCAAAATGCGCGAAGGTTGCAGGGCGACCGCAAAGCCCTGCCATAACCGCCTCCCTCTTCACCCCACTCTCAGCAACCTCCACATACCTTTCAACCTCAGCCATCTTTTCCAGAATCATCCCCCCGTTATCCTCCGTCAAATGCCTGTACCCTTTCGCCAGTTCAAGAAACTCACCATAACGTTCCGCCAACCCTTTCATTCCAAGCTCCGAAACCTCTTCAAACATCTCCTCATCCGGAGAAATCCCTGACGACAAACCGCATTGCAAAACAAGCTCCGTATTCCTTTTTATCCCGGACATAATTCCAAGCAGCATCCCGGGATATTCCGGATCGACATCCACCTGCTCATACGGCACACAAAACTCCTCATAAGGCGGCGGCGTAATAAAATCATAATACTCAACAGGAAAAAGACTCAGCTCGCCATCAACTATATTCGCAATAACAAGCATCGTAAAATTCCTTATATCATTCTTTATTATATTATTCCCTATATTTTCAAGAAGCTCAATGTATTTTTTCATTTCCTCAGAATATTTTACTGTCACATAAACCACATTTTCATTTTTATCTTCGAGTGTCATAATATATTTCTGGGAAAGTTTATCAAATCTGCTGTCCGTACATTTTTCCGGATTTATAAAAAACAGTCTGTCAAGCTCCCTGTCACTGTCGTTTTCAGTCAGCATAAACGCAAGCTTTCTGAAATCACAAATTATCCTGCCCCTTACTTCATCACAGTCAAGATCAGCATCCTCTGACGACAGCACTTTTGTATCCTTTGAAGAAGACAGCCTGCCTTCATTTATCTTTGCGTTTTTCAGCACCATCCTGCTTCTCATCATGCTTTTGAGCGGAACCTGCAGATCCCAGGGTACTATACTCGGCGCCTTTCGTTTTACCGAATCATAAAACGACGGCCTCAGATCTGAAAATGACAGAAACTCCGCATCATGACCCTTTGTAACATCCAGAAAATAATAGATATTTCCTGTGTAGTCACCGCCGGTAACCTCTCTTTCTCCGACAGGAAGTATCGAAATATCTTCTGTCTGCTCCTCGTAGGATTTTCTGAAGGTTCCAAGCATTTCTTCTGTTATGTTTTCACTCATAAGCTTTTTGAGATACAACGCACAGTTTAAAAACCTTGATGTAAATATTTCGATATCAAACGAAGCCTTTCTTCCGGTATATTCTCTCAGTCTGCCAGAGAGCTCGCGAAGTTTTCTTTCTGCATCCGCCATCTTAAGGGAATGACATCTTACAGCAGCTACCTCCAGTGAATCCGGAACATCCGGGGGAAGTCTTGTTATTCCCTTTACAAGAATATCCTTCAGAAGTTCACTTATGCTTGCTGCGCACTTGTTGATTTTTGATATGTCTTTTTCCGAAAGAGCCTTCTTTTCTTCCTCTTTGACAGCTGTTTTTTCTTCTTTTTTAATATCTTTTGCAGATTTTTTTGTTTTTTCTGCATTATCTGCGACAGGCTTAACTGCTTCAGGCTCTTTATTTTCCTCAGAAGAAACCTCTTCTCCTTCAGGAAGTGATTTCTTCATAAGAAGAACAGCACCGACAATATGTCTGCACACAGTACGTGAAACGCATGAACACGTCGATTTTTCAAGCTCAGAATACAAAGTGACCGTTTCACCGGAAACATTGACAACAGCTGAATTTTCATCCTTTATCTCAAATTCGGCAGTCATTTCCTCCGTATCTTTCAAAGCTCTCTTGTATATTCCTTTATTGCCCCATGAGATCAGGTACTCCTCATCGGCCTTCAGTACAGCTTTTTGTATTTCATTCACTATTTATTCTCTCCTTTAGCCAATGATCCTTCTGACATATGCTCCAAGTTCTCCCGGAGTCAGTGCTCCTGCAAAAGCACCCATATTTACCAGCTTCTGAGCAAGCTTTTTATCATAACACGGATTTGCCTCCTCATCAAGTGCAGTTAAGAAGTTAAGCTTTGCACCGGATGTAATAATATTTTTTGAGGTATTTAAAAGTACTCTCTGATCAGCACCTTCAAACAGATCGGTTACAACAATAACGCACGAATCAGACGGAGTGGAGATAAGCTGTTCACAGTATGTGAGAGCCTTTCCGATATCAGTTCCTCCACCGAGCTGAACACTCATAAGTATCGACACAGGATCGTCAGCATACTGTGTCAGATCGACCACATTTGTATCAAAGATGACAAGACTGACCCTTGCAAACGGAAGTGCTGAAAATATCTGTGCCATGACAGCACTGTGAATTACGCTCGACAGCATCGACCCGCTCTCATCAACTGCAATTATAATATGCTTTTTGTTATACTTTTTCATTCTTCCCGAAAAATATATGTCCTGAAGAATCAGCGTATCCGACTCCCTGTCATAGTTTTTCAGGTTTTTTCTTATGGTTTTTTTGATATCTATGTTTCTTGCACTTCTGACAGGACTTGAAACTGATCTGTCAAGTGCACCTGTAAACGATTTTTTTATATCCTCTTCAATTTTTTTCTTCAGCTCATCTACGACCTTTTTGGCAATAAGGCGTGCTGTCATAACAACATCGCCCTTCATCAGATGCTTCAGCTGAAGGATGGACTTTAAAAGATTCATATCAGGCTTCATCTGTTCAAGAACCTTTTTGTCCGTGATAAGCTCAGTCATATGAAAATCTTCCACAGCCTGCTTCTCAAGAACCTCCGCTGTTTTTTTCGGAAACAGTTTTCTGACACGGGTTATCCATTCACACGCCTGAAGCTGCGAATCTTCCAGTCCTCCCGATCTGTCATCGGTCCTGACATCGTCTCCTCTTCCGTAATTGTAAAGAAAATCAAGCAGTCCCTCCATATCATATAAACCATTCAGTTCATCACCGTTTCCGGAAAAATTCAGACTGTTTTTTGAAAATCCGCCAAGTATGAGACGCCAGCGGTTCACGGCTGACTGCGTACTTAAATCATTATTCAAAGGGTTTCTCACCTCTTTATTTTGTTTATTAATTTAAAAATACTACTTTTTTCATGCATATCTGCAAATATCTGTATTTATAACAACACAGAGGATATCCCCCGCCTCTGCAGGCGGCGGGGGATATCTTTCCGCTCAGTCGGAGTACAATCTCCGACTGTTTGGTCAGCGATTCTACGAATCGCCTCTGCTTGTTAAAAGCAGAGCTTTGAACGCACCTGCCAGCTTTGCCGTTACAGCCGAATCCTTCTTCTGACAGTACAGTGCAAAATTTTCATCAATTATTTTTCCATGGATCAGATCATCCGCATCTTTTCCATGAAGGTCTGCAACACTTGCAGCACACATCTTTATCTCATGCGGGGTAAAATTGCTGAAAGCAAGTCTGAATAAAGGAAGTATCTCGATAAAGTCATCATAGTCGATGGAACATATAAGTTCATCAGTCATACTCAAAAACGACTTGTCCTCAAAAACAATATCCCTCGCTGTTGAAAACAGTCCCTTTATAAATCCTGCACCCTGCTTTCTTATCTGCGTACTTCCTGTAAGGAATCCGCTCATTGCGTTTTTTGCTTCCTCTCTGTACTTCGGATCGAAAGCGCACAAAATACCCATCGCAGCACCCAAAACAACAGGCTCCTTGTTTTCACTGCTTACCAGTATCTGCAAAGCATCTATAAAATCCTCTTTTCTGTCTTCCAGAACATCTGAGGAAATATCATTCATGACTTTGAGAATTTCGGAAACACTGTCTGCAAGATCTGCGGTTGTATCCGAAAATGAAGGCAGTGAGGATATCAGCTTGTCGAAACATTTTTCTGCATAATACAGAACTGAAACGTCTTCAAATCCATACAGCTCCTGCAGCTCATAAAGCTTCTTAAAATCTCTTAAGCCTTCAGAAACAGAAAACATGTCTGAATCGGATGATATAAGCTTTTCTATCCTTGCATAATCATTCAGACTGAGTTTTATACCCATGAGGAAGCAGTCGATAGCAACATCTGAAGCTTCACTGCATTTTCCTGCGTTGTTTATTATACGTGAGGAAACCGTTCTGCATGCTTCTTCTATGGTAAAACCGTCAGTTGTATGATCTATCAGCACAGCATCCACACCCGGAACGCGTCTGTATTTCCACTCCTCACGGACCCTGTTTCTGTCACGGTCTCTGTGAAGATCAGGACCTTTTTCCATCTTTGCAAAACCGGTATTCAAAAACTCCATTCGATGCAGAAATCTGCTTGTCTCCATGCCTTTTCCTGCTGTAAACAGATTGCATCCGACTGTATTTGCAAAAGCAGACGTGCATTTTATTCCGAGCACTGAACAGCAGTATTCAAAATCTGTTACAAGCGGCGGAACATGTGTTTTGTCACCTATACTTCCTATTTTGCTGCCGCCTGCAAGCCCGTTGAGTATCGTCAAGGGCAGCGATGAAGCTACTGTTTTTTCGCCTTTTATAAAGCATGAAACAACAGCATCCTGAAGCTCATATATTCCGCTCTCCCTGCAGTTTCTCATGGCACTTAATCCGTCCATCATCGAGTGTGCCGAAGACAGCTCCGACATGGAAACCGGAATGTCACGCTTCATCGACTTTTTCGCAGTCTTCAGAAGCAGATCAAAGGTTATTTCGTTGTATACGTTTTTCGGATCATCCTGTTCCTTCAGCTTTTGAAAAATGCTGTCATAAAATCCGGGATAGTCCATTCCGGATGCATATCCGTGAAGTGCATTTATTGAATCATATGAATATGCCATCGGATAACAGCCCTGATTTTTATCGGAGCCGTTATGAAATTTGTATGCTGCTTCCGAATCCGAATTTATCAGTTTATATAACCCGAGGCTGTGAAATCCGCCTGTTACGACCATTACTCTGTCATATTTTTTCATAGCTTCCTTAATATTCTGCGCCATGAACAGTTCACGCTGAGGTGTTCCGTCAGAACTCATATCTTCTTCAGGCGTACTTTCCCTTGTCAGAATGCAGTACGTATGCATCTGTCTGATAAATTTTTCAGTTGTGTAAAACAGACCGTTTATCTCAAAATACTTTTCCCAGAACTCATCAAAATTTCTCAAACCTGTTTTTTCACAGATCTTTTTGAAAAATTCACTTTTCGAAAGCAGACTGTCATCCGCGTAGCTGTGTTTGTCAGCCTCTCCTCTGAGACCTCTGTTTTCTGCCGTGTTTATGAGTATCTCCGAATACGGAAGGTCTATAAATTCCGCAGGTATCCCAAGCTTTTTTGCTTCACAGAGTGCGTTGTACTCAGGAGAAGCTTCCATAAAAGGATAGTAGCATTTGTAGTCTGCCTTGTCCTCTGACACCATTCCCTTTGTGTCCTTGAAATAGTAATAAAAAGCACACGGAAGTACAGTTTCTTCATTTGTAAGCGAAGGGATAAGTTCGTTTGCATTTGACGGACCTTCGATAAGGATGCACTGCGGTGAATATTTTTCTATTGCTTTGACAAGATGGTACGAGCACACCGGACTGTGGTGGCGTACAGGATACAGAAAGACTTTTGAATCAAAGTCGCATGGGATCATTTCAGATATTTTTCCGTCTGAGAAAAGTCTGTCCATATTCCACCAACCTTTTTACTTTTTGCTTTGACTGCCGATTTGAAATATCCTCTCAAAACCTCAAGGTCATCCTTGTTCTCCTTGCATACAGCACCAAGCAGGTTTTCTGTCATTGTTCGCATTTCTATTTTTCCGTCTCCGTAATACCATGCATGACTCAGAGTCTGAAAATAAACGGATACAGCCTCAGCCGTACTCATAACGGCTGCAGGCTTTTCAACTACCGTGCCTTCGGCAGTCATTCCTTCTCTTAGTTCATGGTAGGTAACTGCAAGAAGCTCTGCTGCATCGACATCCACAGGCATATCTATATGATTGGTTTCGGAAAGCTTTTCTGCTTCTCTTATAATAATTTCCTTTTCAAGTCTGACATCCTTTACAGGCTCTACTGTTTCAAAGTTGAAACGTCTTTTGAGCGCTCCTGACATTTCATTTACGCCCTTGTCCCTTGTGTTTGCCGTTCCGATAATATTAAATCCCGGCTTTGCAAGTACAAGTCCGTCGTCTCCAAGCTCAGGGATATTGAGGATCTGATCGCTCATTACGGAAATGAGACTGTCCTGTATCTCAGCAGGAGTACGTGTTATTTCTTCAAATCTCGCAAATATACCTTTCTCCATTCCTATGAGAAGCGGTGAAGGAACAAGTGCCTCCCTTGACGGTCCCTTTGAAAGAAGCAGCGCATAGTTCCAGCTGTATTTTATCATGTCCTCAGTAGTTCCTGCCGTTCCCTGTACAGTATTTGTACTTGTTCCGCAGCAGCCTGCTGAAAGAAGCTCGGAAAGCATCGTCTTCGCTGTTCCCGGCTCACCGACCAGCATAAGTCCTCTGTTTCCTGCCAGAGAAATGATGCAGCGTTCAACAAGCGCATCGTTTCCGTAATATTTTTTTGAGATCTTTACTCCGTCCGCATCTCCGCCGAGTATAAAGGTCCTCACAGCCTTAGGTGAAAGGAACCAGTTTTCCGGTTTTTTACCGGTGTCTGATTTTTTCAGAGCTGCAAGTTCGTCTGCATATCTTATTTCAACCGGTGGTTTAATAAATTCTTTGCTCATAATATTTACCTCTTATTTTCTGTTGATTTGTTTTACAATATTTTTTTATTAAAAAATGAAGTTCTGTAAAAATATTATAACTTTTATCACTCTTTTATTTTACCTCATTTGTACTTTATCTGTCAATATTAACAAAAAATTATTATACAAATTATTATTATCGAGCATGAATGCTATCAGATTCAAAGCTCTGCTTTTAACAAGCAGAGGCGATTCGTAGAATCGGTTCCCGCTCAGTCGAAGATTGTACTCCGACTGTTTGGTCAGATAGAACCCGCCGCCTGCAGAGCAATGTCATCAACTTAAGAAATTGATGTAAAAAAGTTAATACAATATTTGTAAATTTTGTCAATTGACAAAATGAAAAATTCCAAAAAATGAGAAAATAATATCTTTTTCATTAGATATTATTTCAGGATCAAAGTTATTTCAACTATAACCCCTCTTTTCAGAGGGGTTGTAAAACTATATGGATGAATCAAGCAATATTCAACTATAGCTCCTTCTTACTGAGAAGCGTAGACCATAACAAATAAATTTGTAATATTTCAAAAAAAGCCAATATAAACCTCACACTTATGTGAGCTTATATTGGCTTTTTTATTTTATTAAGGTTATAGTGACATAATATTTCTTACTCTGATTCGATAACCTATATGTGATTTTTGTTCGCAGACCAGATGGTTGCCTTCATCTTCCTTCGGACACCACCACATTATCGGATCATCCCTGTTATACCACGGAAAAATTCCGTTGCTGTATGCAAGAATAAGCCTTTCGACCGAAAGATCTCCGCCTATGGCAAGAAGACCGTCAAAATCAGCAAGGGTCGGATCCGGAAATGCTATTTCTTCATTCAGTCTGAAAATCGCCATCTTTTGTGCTCCTTTAAATTATATTATATTTTGTTTTATTTCGTTTATTCTCTGTATTGTTTCAAGTGCTGTCATTATCAAAACCTGCTGTTCCAGACAGCTTGCTTCGGAAACGAAATTTACCGACCCGGATGATGCCATCTTTCGGCAGGCACATGAATTATTACAGTATTTTTTAATTTCACAGTCAGCGCAGTCATCGGGAAAAGCTGCATATCCCGGATATTTTTCAGCTGTTTTTTTGAAGTTCAGACCATCAGAAATATTTCCGCAGTAAAAATCCTTTCTGTTCTGAAAGTTCAGGCACGGATATATTTTGCCGTCCCAGTTTATGTACAGTTTTTGCGTGCAAAGACTGCAGCAGTGCTGTTCATTGCTTACTATCCGGTTAATTTTTGTCTGAAGCTCAATTATTTCCATTCCCTTTACCAGAGATGCCTCATGCCATGCTTTCATAAGAACATCACCAAACTTGTCGGTATCCTGAGGTGTAAGTCCGCCTTCCATAACAGCTGAAACGCTGTTTACACCGAGCTTCTGAAAATATCTGATATTTTCTGCAAGCGATGAAACTGTTTTTTCATTATAAACAAGCTGTATCAGGATGTTTCGCTGATATTTTTTTAAGATCCTAATTTTTTCATTAAGCTCTTCCGGCTCGATCCCTCTTTCAGAACAGTCCTTTCCGTCATGTGATACATTTACTGTAACTCCGTTCTGTCTGCACCATCTGATAAAATCCTCATCGATAAGCGTACCGTTTGTAGTTATGACATACTGACGTGCTTTAATTGAATTTTTAAGTTTTTTTATCATTTCCTTGTGTAGAAGAGGCTCGCCTCCGAAAAAATAAATTATCCCTGCATCTTTCCGGCTGTTTACAAAGTCAGTTACTTTTCCGGCAGTTTCATCTGACATACTTCCCTGCTCCGTGTTTAGCTCTCTTTCATAGCAGTACCTGCATTTCAGGTTGCATTTGTTCGTAAGACTGATATAATAATCCATCCTGTTCCTTTCCTGCCCGAGCAGTATAAAAACCATATCACTTCAAAGCGCTTTCCTTAAACACCTTGTTCAGAGGAGTCCAGTCATAATTTCTGTCATCCTTCATGGAATCGGCAAGCTTTTTATAATACACAAGCTTTTCTTCTATTTCCTTAAGCTTCATGCGAACCAGTTCTTCTGCCGGTCCTTCAAAGTTCTCATATTTCATCTCTTATCACCCTTTCATTTATATTCATAACAAGCTCCTGGATCCTTTCGGTATCGGGGTCATCAGGAAGACCTGTATTTTCAGCTGCATAATGAAGGCGTTTTTCGTAATCTGAAAGTATTTCGTAAAATGTATCGTTAAACAGACCGTCTTCCTTCTGATATTTTCCGAAACGAATATCCATAAGAAGATCATGCTCTTTTTCCCTGAAGGTATTTATCTCACCTTTTTCAAGAATATCAAGTGACATAATAAACAGTCTTCAAAGCTCTGCTTTTAACAAGCAGAGGCGATTCGTAGAATCGGTTCCCGCTCAGTCGGAGATTGTACTCCGACTGTTTGGTCAGATAGAACCCGCCGCCTGCAGAGGCGGGGGATATCCTCTGTGTTGTTATATTTTATCAATATTTATTGATTTTTTTAATAACAGTACCCATGCAAAAGAACAGTATCGATTCACAGGCATTTTATTTAATTGCAAAATATCCGCTCTGAAGATATGAAAACCAGAAAATTTCTGAAGAGGAAAAGCCCGCTTTGTTAAGAAGCTCCAGATGTTCAGATGCTGTGATCGGAAAGAATTCTGTGTTATACCTTGACGAATGATTTCTGGCATCCTCAACAGGTCTGCCTGCACTGATACCATAGTTTTCAACACGTTTAAGAACGATGTCCTTTCCTTTCTTTGTAAACGGAGCTGTGTTTTCAAAACATATGAACATTCCGCCCGGCTTAAGGGCACGGTAACAGTTTAAAACCGCTTTTTCTCTTTGTTCCCTGTTAAAGTAATGATGACACTGAACTGCAGTAACAACATCAAATCTGTTTTCATAGTCAAGCTTCTCAGAGCCGCACAGGCAAAATTCAACGTTATGTCCTGCAAGCTTTGCCCTTGCAGCATCAAGCATCTTTTCTGACGGGTCACATAAAACCATTTCAGAAATATTCAGCGTTTTAAGTGCCTGTATTCCCATTCTTCCCGTTCCGCAGCCGGTATCAAGAAGTGACAGGCTTCTGTTTTCAAAATAAACATTTATAAGGTCTGATATCTGGGCGTAGATCTCATCATAAAACGGGATCACCTGACTTACCTGCTCATCATATTTTTCGGCAGAAAATGCACTTTTATTTTCCATAGTCGGCTCCTTTATTATTCTTTCTTTTTTAACGATTTTCCTGAAAACAAAGCAATAATTGCACCGGCCGCCATTGACAAAAATGCACCGGCGATCTCAAAAAGATAAAGCGGTGAGGAAAGACCTGTCTGCGGAAGGTTATAGCATTCAGTCTTGTGTTCATCGTATGCCATGCCCGTAACAGGATCGACATGATGATATACCTTCATCTGATGTCCGTCTTCACTTATATCAAATACAGCAATTGTTATGTTGTCATTCTTGATAAAATAGTCATTTGTACATCCTGTCTTGTTAATTTCCTTTTCATAATCAGTTACTGCCATCTGTAACAGTTCATCAACAGAATAAAATTTAAAGCTGTTAAAATCACCATTTGACTGATATTCCAGTTCAATACTCGACTCACCATCTATATTTACTACTGTTATTTTCTTTCCGTCAAATCTGAACTCAACAAATATTTTTTCAGGTTCTGAAACAAGTACAGCATAATTACCGCAGGCCTTGTATGAATATTTTTTTTCAATTCCGTCAATGTTTTTCCAGATCAGTTCCTGTGAATCCTGTGAAAAACTGATAAAACCATTGTAGGTACTGTCTCTGTAATATTTCCATACACCGGAAAATCTGACGCTTTCATCAGGGTTACTGTATTCCCTGAGATTTACTGCTTCACCGTCCTGATTTGTTCCTTCGGCATTTTTGAGGCTGATATAATAGCATATATAATGATCAGGCATATTGACCTCTACCTTCGCTGTATCAGTTCCTGTTAAGGAAGCCTTGGTTAAAACTCTTCTGCAGAACATGTTTTCCTCATATTCTGCGACCATACATTCAAGATCAGACAGTGAGTATTTATATATACTCTCCAAGCTTTCTTCACTTATTCTCCTGTAATTCCTTTTATTATTGCCCTGATGGCTTATAGTCATCGTATCGTCGTCATTTATCACTATATATCCGTTATCGGATCCATATTCATATGTAAATTCGATCTGTCTGTTATCAATATGATATTTTACAGGGTCGGCTCTGAATGAATAAATATCGTACTCGGTATAATCCTCACCATTTCCTTCAAAATACAAAAATGAATAATAATCATCCGTTACTTTACTTATCCAGGTTCCCTTTTTTACTTCATATATTCCTGTATCTTTTGCAGGAGCGGAAAAATCTATACATTTATCGTCATTATCCACTCCGACAGCCGACAAAATATTTACATAATATTCAGAAACCGTTCCTTTTTCATCTTCAACCGATATTTTTACTGTTTCAAAATCTTCTGCAAAGGTTTTAACTGATTTCGGAGTCTTATTAAACATATATTCATAATGAGCCTTTACCATTTCTGCCAGTTCATCATATGAATATATTTCACTTATCTCATCATATGTTTTATCAAGGTCTTCTGTCTCGCCGTTATCCCAGCTGATCATTATCCTTCTGTAATCTGACGCAATATCACCTTCAATTACTTTTCCATCCTTTTTCATTGTAATTCGTCTTCCTGAAATACTGTAACTGAAGTCTGTTCTTTTTTTATCGGCAGTATCAAGATAATATCCGGTATTCTCAGTATCCCTGCTTTCTTCATCTTCATTGAAGGGAGCTTCATCAAAATAATATACCCTGTCCATTTTTTCGGAAAAGTACATTCCGCTGAAGCTGTTCAGAGTTTCGTTTCTCAGAGTCAGTGTATACTCTGTATCACTTAAGCCTTCTTCAGATACTATTATTTTATATATTTTATCCTCAGTTCTCTCCGGCACACCAAGACTTATCATCTCTCCTGAACCATATTTTTCACCATTAATTTCGATTTTTCCTGATGTAATTGGTAAAATATCTATATATTCCCATTCACGGTTCACACTGTACAAAAAACTGTTATCATCCGAAAAATCAGCATATTCTTTATTTACATTTCCGCACGTATCACCTATAAGCATACTTAATATTTTTGCCTTTCTAACGGTATAGAAATGAGAATAAATATCACTTTCGCTTCCTTCAGCATATGCTGAAATACACATATCTTCATCTACTGTGACCGGCTCTCTGTACAATACAAAATCACTTCCGTTTACAGAATAGTATATATTTCTGTTATCAGGAGTTGACAGCTCAACAGCCGTGCCTTTTTTTACAGTTTTGCCGTAATCCGAAAACCAAACCTTGCTCTCTTTTACAGCCATTGCTTTAATACTGATATTTCCGACAACCAGCATTCTGTCATTTTCATCCACATCCGCCATATCTGTCCATGAATTGCCGTCAGTACTGTAAAAGCTTTGATTTTTTTCAAATGTTTCCTTTATCATGTCTTCTGAAATAAATGTTTCAATATCAAAACTATCGATACCAGCTCTGACATAGTGAGTATCCTCATCTCCGGACCGGTCATAATCACTTGAATAGCTGTATTCACATCCGATATGATATCCTTTTTTTCCTGAATACTTTACAACAACAGCAAATTTTTCACCGGCTCCTGTATATACAGGTTCACAAAGCTTTACAGTTCTGTATCCTTTTCCGTCAAGAACTGCTTCTGTAACCTTTCCGGCCTTTCCTGATACAGGATCACTTTCATTTTTCAGACCGGTATATACCGAAATCTCACAGACATCTCCGGGATTTACACATAACAGCATAACGTCTGTTATAAAACCGTTTTCTGATGCTGTGAAAATATTTGACCCCCAGACAGATTCTTCACCTTCCTCTGTTTCACTGACTACCCCGTTGATTCCATAGTCATCATATGAATAAAGTTTATCATGTTCTTCAGCATATTCAACATCATAATACATTACATACTCCAGCTGTTCACAGTATGAGACCCAGAAGTATCCGTTGTCTCCGAACGAAGTATCCCAGCTGTTCTTCATCAGCCATGCTCCATTCATTCCCGGATCTGAAAGAAACAGATCCGACGGAAAATTATCATCATAGCCGACTATCTCTATCGCATGACTATCTTCCGGAGAGGATTCACCTGCACTGAAAAATGCATTTGTAAAACTATTGAAAAACATTGATGTATCAAAATGAATTATAGAACAGCTTAAAGAATGACCTTCGTTTAATGCTTTCCTGATTTCCAGAATACCTTCCATATTTATGCCGTTTGTGTACGGAGCAGGCAGATAATGTGAATTTTTCAGATGCAGTACGGCCTCCTTCATTACTTCTTCTCTTGAAAGTGATGAACTGTATTCTTCATCGTAAGGAGCGGTATATTCGTATACAGGTCCTATCCAGTTTGCCAGAAAAGCCGCAGTTTCTGCAAAAGAATGTCCTTCGCCAACTTCTCCGCCGAGCTCTCTGCTGACCATATATGCAAGATACATTTCAGACAGATCAGCATCCGGATCTGATTCAAGCAGGCTGTTTTCAATCGTTCCCAGTGACGCATGTGCCCAGCATGTTCCGAGATCGCCCTGATTTCTAACTTTTGATACCATTCCGCGTTTTCTAAGATCAACTGAAGACGGAAGATCATATTTAGATAAAAATTCATTTTTTATTGTTTCATCATCAGTAATAATTGTTTCATCTGAAAGATTTACCATATCATCTGCATTATTCACTGTTTCATCCGCAGAATTTACCGTATCATCTTCAGTATTTACCAATTCATCCGCAGCTGAGATATCATATCCTTCATTCGGATCTAATTCTTCAGCGCAAACATTATTTCCGCTGATCACAGCTCCGGCTGCTGCAAGATTAAGACATACTATAAGCTTTACAATTTTTTTTGTCATATTTTTTACGCTCCTTTTTAATATTTAGTACCTGATTATTGTAACCTCAAATATAAAGACAGAGAAAAAAGATATTTGTTTCATTTTTTATTGAAATACTCTTCTCCGGACAAATTTCTTTATTTTATTCCGCTGTATACAGGTCCCTCCGCTCCTGTTCTTCCGGTTAATGAAAACCGTAATTCATCTGTTCATGACAGGCTCATAAGCGATATAAGAAATAAAAAATACCGCGGTAAAAGCGCAGCATTTGATTATGACCGCTCTTCAGTACCTGAAGGTCTTGCCTGTGACGGAATAGAAGTTTATGAATGCAGAGACTGCAATGATACAGAAAACTCATGCAGCTATCTTATTATTGACAGAGATACTGTTTTAACATGCAGATGTGACAGTGAGCTTACAAAAGAACAGTTTGACGTTATCTGCAGGGATATTGTCCTGAAATGAAAACATTTATTGCCGTTTCTTACCTGCTCAGGATGAAAACAGCTGATTCTGCTCTGTCTGCAGAAAAATGTGGTTTATATCAAGCTGTTTTCAAAGCTCTGCTTTTAACAAGCAGAGGCGATTCGTAGAATCGGTTCCCGCTCAGTCGGAGATTGTACTCCGACTGTTTGGTCAGATAGAACCCGCCGCCTGCAGAGGCGGGGGATATCCTCTGTGTTGTTATAAATTGCTTCAGGCATATCACCAAAATAAATATTCAGCATAATAATGCCCTCCTTTTGAAACGTATCTGATTTTAGTATTTTAATAACCTTTCCGTTATGTTAAGAATAACGGTCTGTCACAGTGATCTGAATGCATTTTTCAGGTCCTTTC
>JAZUJY010000017.1:0-3270 GCA_045643005.1 Oscillospiraceae bacterium
TTCAACTCTTTGTTTGTATTTCAATATGATACACCTCCATGGTAAAGTATATCATATTATCGAAAAATAAAAAATAAGGATGTAGGATTTACGACATGCTTATATGTCATTTTTCCTACATCCTTATTATATCATTTGCATCATGAATGAAAGTGATCCGAAAAGGATCAAGGCTCTGGGCCGAAATGTCAGAAATTTTGACGAAGCACTGTGGGATGAACTGAAGTATACTATCGTACTTAACGGCAACTGGAGAAAATTCAGTCAGAACAAAGATCTGAGAGACTATCTGATTTCAACAAAAGACAAGATCCTTGTGGAAGCGAGTCCGTATGACAAGATATGGGGAATCGGAATGTCAGCACTGGATGAACATGCAGACTGTGCTGACAAATGGAAAGGCACAAACCTGCTTGGATTTGCACTTACGGAAGTACGGGATGAGCTGAGAAGAGTATGGAAAAATGAAAATCTGTTCTGAATGAGCGGAGAATGTTTCAGAAGCGGAATATAGATTTCAGAGCTTTGAAAAATTATCATCATCATTTAATAATAATGTCATATTTTTTGATTTCAGAATTAAATAATAAAAGAATAACGTCCGGACGATCATCTTCGCCTCGGACGTTATTCTTTTATTTCACAGTTTTCAATGCCGAATTCAATCATAATATTTATAAGTTCATTTCGCGAACGATTGGTCTTCAGTGCGATGGAGTCAAGTTTCTCAACGATCTCATCTTTGATCCTGACTGAAAATGTCTTATATCCGTCGTCACCTTTTATGTTGGACTTTTTTGTTATCTGAAGTTTGTTATTCATGGTATCAGCTCCTTAACATATATTATAAATTGGATAGTGATGAAAATATATGTTATAAACTATAACATAAGTTCATGTTGACAAATTATGTTCAATATGATATAATTATAATAAATAAATTGAATGTTTTTGTGTTTTATGCGAAAAGTGCGACAAAATATATTGAAAAAGGAGGCGAATATTTTAGTAGCTTTTGTGAATGAAAATATTATGATAAATTTTGAATCGAGGGGATTATTATGGAAGATAAGGGAAGTATGATTGTTGGAATTGTCGTTGTAATATTGTTTATGAGTTTTATCGGGTCATGCAATTCTAAAGACAAAAGTACTCCTTCAGGAGAAACCAAAAGTCAGGTCACAAGTCAATCTACGACAATGAATCAGGAAGAGTTTGATCAGCTGATTTGTCAGGGATTGCTATATGAGTATGCAATGAATTTTACAAATAAAGATAGTGAAAAGCTTTGTGAACTGATGTTTACAAATGAAATGATACGACATTGTTTTGGTGTATATTATACTAATATGAATCTTAAAATAGCTCAGAGAAATGTTGCATTTAAATCAACTATAGGGGAATTATTAGAAAAAGTAAATTATAGTTTTACGGATGTTACATTTCATGATATAAGTAAGGATCAGATAGATTATACTACAAACTATTATAAAGAAATATTTGGATATGATGTTGATATCCTGGATGGTTATGTGGTTAAAGCAAAATTCAGTTCATCAGAAGGGTATGCTATAGATATGGCATTCCCAGTTGTTAATATCGATAAGGAAGGATGGAAAATCCCACCGACAATATGGGAGTGTATATTTGGTGATGCGATGGATCGTTTTTGATTATGCTCTTTATTTGTAATTCTGTATCTATAGTTTCAAATATTTTTAATAACAGAAAGGATGATTTATATGAATGAAAAACAAGAACAACAATCGCCTGAATCAGAAAAAACAGGAAAATGCAAGGATATTACATTAAAAATAGTTTTTGGTGGGTTAATTGTAGTTATTATAGGTATTGCCATCAGTGCAGGATTAGGAGACTTGGTAACAGATATAATTATTATAACCATATCTGGAGCATTGGCTATTCTTGACAAGGGTACTGATACTAAAAATGAAATATGGCAAGGCTTTTGTTGGCTTGTATGTTTGGGCGGTATAGTAGATTTTTTCTCGGTTATTGGGTTAGGAAGAATATTATTTTTGATTGGATATATAATAGCGTCAGTCATCGCTGTTTTTTGTGCCCAAAAATATGATGAGAAAATGTATTATAAGCAGGCATGTGCTGATATCAGAAATCAGAACAACAATATTTAAAGCAGGATGAGTAATAATAGTGTAAATAATGGTGATCTAAATATAATCATGACGAAAATAATAATTATTATCCCGAAACATTGTTGCGTTGATTTTTTAGTTTCATTCATGACCGTATGTATTTCATAGGGGGGTACTTATGATATGTCCACAATGTAGAAAAGAAATTGAAAACTCAGCAGATGTTTGCCCGTCATGCGGAGTATCAACAAAATCTGGAGGTGAACCTGTACAGTCAAATCGAATAGTTTCAAAAATACAAGAGTATTCTTTTTTATTAATACCTGTTATTTTCTTTATGGTAGTATTATTGGGATTGTTTATCTACAATTCAAATAGGAAGGTTAAAGTACTGGACAGATATTTTTTATCAATAAAAGAATGTGACATGGATGATTTTTATTATTCAATTTTTTCACATAGTATAATTGATTGCTCAGTTGATGAATATTATGATGAATATAGTCAAACAGATAGTTTGATTAAGAGTATTTATTATTCTCTTTCCAAAGATGATTATATTACATCTATAGTGCAGCAAAGTTGCGATATTGAGCGTACTTTGCTGTATAAAATGAGTAATGATTTGAATAGTTATTATGGTGATGGTTATCAGATTACATATAAAATAAAAAAAATGGAGCAAATGAATGCGAATGATCTTGACGAATTGGAAAATTACTATAAATCAACTTATCCGGCACTTTGTTATTCTTATGATTCCGGTTATATCAGACAAGGAAAAAAAGTAAAACTAGAATATACAATTGAAGGCAGTAAAAGTTCATTTACGAATGTATGTACAATAAATATCTATCGTACAGTTACAGAAGGCTGGCTGATTGATAAAAGAATACTTGATCATATGCCTTTATATGCAAATTAGTGAAATTATATAGCTGAAAAAGAAAAGTAAGCGTCAAATAGAATGCGTCTTTAAAAAATCCTCCACTCATGATATGATTAAGAGAACAAAATAGATGTTGCAAAACTTGTACAAGTTTTGCAACATAAAAAACTCAAAACATACAGAGAGAAGGAAAATATATGACAGAAAAACATCGGTTTCTGCTGGAAGAATGGAAAATAAACATAAGTGAAAGGATGCAAAGTG
>JAZUJY010000018.1:0-3269 GCA_045643005.1 Oscillospiraceae bacterium
CCCTGCAAGAAAGAGAAATGACAGAGATTCAAATCCTAAGAGATGCTATCTCGGCATAAAGCTCAAAACTGAAACTGCCGCTGAGTCTCTGACTGATTCTGTGGATGAAGCTGATATCAAGTCTGAAACTGACAAAGACTAAATAAAAGACCGCTCCTCTGAGACATTTAAGTCCCAAAGGAGCGGTCTTATTAATATTAGCAGGTTGATTAATTAATGTTTTTTTCGTTAAATTTACAATATTGGATCCATATTAAGTCTGGATTTTTATGTACCATAAAGCCTATTTCTACCTCAAATTCAAATCCGTCAGAATCTTTAAAGGTATGAGTATATTTCATTGTTTCACCTATAGTTATATCTTCCCTGCATAACTCATCAGCAAATCTTTCA
The DNA here is from genome assembly GCA_045643005.1 of Oscillospiraceae bacterium. Lineage (GTDB taxonomy): Bacteria > Bacillota > Clostridia > Oscillospirales > Ruminococcaceae > HUN007. The sequence continues at coordinate 394 of JAZUJY010000018.1, forward strand.
ATGATCTCATCACTGTAACCATGGGGTGAGGATATATTTTTCCAAATAATATCCCGGTTCCATTCCATCAGTTTCTCCCGATCATACACCTCCGTATTGATCTTTGCCATATACTGTTTTGCTTTTATATTATAATGATTTTTGATTTTTTCTTCATAAAAAATACTTCTATAATAAAAGCCCCAGAATACCAGATTCACATTCATATTTGCACACATAATCGGACAAACTGCTACTTCAGTCATGTTTTTCTTATTTTTTATTAATTCTCCTAACTTAATCACAGCTAATAGATATTCATATTGCTTTGCCACTTCACTAACTGAATATATTTCTGTATTTAAAAAAACTTCTCTGTTAATGTTTAATATTACATCCGGATTATTATATGACATAATCTGATTTTCAAGTATATATATATCTTTAATAAAACTGTCTGTTATTTGATCAAGTTCATCACAAGTAAAAAGTTGTCTTTCTCTTTTTTTAATATACAATCTTAGTGCTGCATCTGAATGTTTTGTCCTTTTTTCATCATTGTCAAGAGCCTTTACAGCAGCACTAAAACTCCTGTAGGGCTTGAAATCAGACTTATCATAAGTTTCAAATTCATCTTTACTGTTAAGCATTTGTATTAAAGCTCCCAATGAAAAACACCATTCATTAACACGCATCTCAGAATTCTCTTTTAACTTCTCCATTTTCCAAATCATTGCCAGTTTTAGACATCTATTTCTGTATTTTAAGTTATCTTTTTTCGTTATTAATGCAGTTTCAGTTATTGGATTTTCATTAAATAATACCAATTTCCATATTTTTAATTTTCGCTCAGCGTCAATGTTATTAAAAGAAATATTCCAGAACTCTTCTATGTTCATGTACTCATTATAAAACGAATCGCACATATACTCCTCTACAAATTTCTTACTTAACCTGTTTGATTTTTCTGTATCACTTTTTTCACCTGTATAGAGTTTTATAAGTCCGTTTAATTCAGCCCTTACTTTTGCAGTTGCCAGTTTAATAAAAAACTGTTTCATAACACCCGCTTTTTTATACGAATTTCCATCTTGTCTGACAAGTGAAACATACTTCTCAATTTCATTATGTTTGCCTTCCATAATAAAATTGTGAATAATATCTAACCCTATGCTTACACTTTTATATTCTGTTGCTTCATTCTTTACAGAATTAATCAGACCATTCCATTTAAGATGTATTGATTCAATTTTATCTTCTATCTCACCAGCATCCTTTATCAAATTTCTTACATTATGATAGATAATATAGAATTCGTCAACAAAATCAGTTCCATAGCCGTAACCATCAATAATATCAATTTTTGGATTTTTCAGAATTCTGATTATCGGAACTGTGCCTTTTATTATATCAGGAAATCTATGCTTATCATATTTAATACTTTCATACACACCTATTTTTTCAGCAAAACATATCATCTTCAAAAGCTTAAGCTTATCCAGTTTCTCTTCAGGTGAATCTTTCGATTTAAGTTCAAGGTCTATTCCAAGCTCATCATATATTTTCTTGTAAAGACCATATTCATTTCCATCCTTTTTATCATAAAAAAATCTTCTTACTGCTTTGTAGTTTTTGGAAATTCTGCTTTTCTCTTCTTTTTGCTCTTTTTTAAATTTGTCTTTATATTCGGATACAAATTCCTCTGATAATTTTGAATCATCAAATTTTTCTGTAAAACTTTTTGAAAGTTCGTCTTCATCAACATTCTGAAGCCCTGCCATATTCTTTAATACAGCCAAAGAAACGAATAATCTCTCTTCTGTCAATTCACTATCAGATTTATAATTTTCTGATTTGTCGCACATATCAAAACAGCGAAATACATTTTCATCTGCGTATTTATTAACTGCGCCCATATTCTACCTCCGTTCTATCAGGTTATAAATATATTATATCAAATATACCTGGTAAAATCAATATTTTCTCGCCTGTTACAAATATTGTTAGAACTGATATTTTCAGTTATATACCATATATGTGACACTATGTCAGGTACTGGTTATACGATAACGGTGTGACCACATAGCGAAACCGTCTTCGGACGGATCATAGGAGCATAACAAATGAACGGAGGTGCAAAATGTTCAATAACAGCAGATATTTGACAAAAGGAGTTCAGACGGAAATACCGTTTGAACTCCAAATCTTTATGTGGGGATGTATAAATAGCTTACCGAATGAACGGGACTACTTACAGGTGTTCGAACTTAATGCAGACGGCAATATGCAGAAGATTATACACCACACAGAACAGCCCGAACACAGACAGGAGTACATGATACCGTCAGACAATCCTGTCGAAAACAGAATCTACGTCATTGATGACGGCGAACACTCAACAATGCTTTTAGCAGAAGAATACTGAAACACAAAACCCTCTCGGTTCATTCCGAGAGGGCAATTTTATTTTACGGAGGAAAATTATCATGAAAGAAAACGAAATTATCTGCTCCAACTGCGGAGCAATTATTGACACCGACGACTACGAAACCATCAACGGAGAAATCTACTGCTCAGACTGCATTGAGCATGAATTTGTAACTTGTGACTGCTGTGGTACAAGAATTTTAGCTGATAATGCATTTGGTGATGATTATACCAACCTCTGCTCCTATTGCTACCACAACAGATACACCCGTTGTAGTTCATGTGATGCTTTGCTTTATGAGGATGATGCTTATCACCTTAACGGTGAGGACTACTGCAGAGAATGTTATGACGAAGAATGTGACAAGTGTAAACATATTCATGATTATGGATATAAACCAGAACCTAAGTTCTTCGGCAAGTATTCCAAGTGCGGAAACACAAGATATTTCGGTGTTGAACTTGAAATA
>JAZUJY010000019.1:0-79840 GCA_045643005.1 Oscillospiraceae bacterium
CCTGGTACTCTAAAATAGAATACTTAGCATTTTGCATATTTTTTACGTCTTATGCTTGACTTCTCAATAATTCATTGTGTCTCAAATGAATCTTCAAGGGTTTTATGTTTAGTGCATTGTTCAATTTTCAAGATACTTTCACACTGTCATCACTCGTTGTTCTTATGTCCGACAGCTTTATTATTTTAACACATTAAGAGGCCTTTGTCAACACTTTTCATTTAAATATTTTTCATTTGTAAATTATAAATATAAATTCATTTAAGAAAAAGGTTCAATACATTAATATTACAAAAGCATTACTGATTTTGTCAGTAATGCTTTTCAGTTAATATCTATCATTTGGGCTGAGCACTTTTATTTTTTGATTTTATCAGATATTTAATAATAAGAATGATCATATATATCAGAAAAGCTCCGGATAAATATCCTGCACAATCTATCCAGACATCTTTGATAAGGTATGTCCTTCCTGTAAAGTATTGTATAAACTCATCTATAACTGATATGACAAAAGGTACTGAAAATACTATGTAGAAATACTTTATGCTCTTTTCTGAAAATGAGTATGATATTCCTGCCGTTACCTGACCCAGAAGAAAATACTCAACAAAATGGCCTATTTTCCTGATATGACTTTCATTGGAAATATAACGCATTACTTTTCCGTCTTCGGGAAAAACCGGAGACAAAATATTTATAATTATTTCCATTGCACGTCCGCTTTTAATATATGACTTGTCTGAGTTGTCCATTGAATTTGACCATATAAATCCTATTATCAGCAAAAGCATTACTGCCAATAATATTTTTTTTGCTTTCATGATTTGTTTCTCCTGCCTTTTTAATATCTCTTTTCAGCTCACTTCAAATAATCCAGAATTATACTCCATTCTTTTATAAGTCTTTGCATACTGAATGCTGCATTTGCCGGACTTGTTGAAGGAAGGCATACTGCTTCCTTTTTGGTCTTGTCAAGCTGAAATTTTCTGTAATACTTATCTGACGTTTTTCCGTTTGTAAAAATCATTTTAATGCATGAATTTTCCAAAATACAATCAAGATCGTTTCCGACAGCATTTTTTATTGAGCTGTCGGAACTGTTTGTTATATCACATGATTTTATAACATCCCACAATGCAATATGATTATCAAGAAGAAATTGTTTCTTTTCATCTATTTTAACAGGAGAATTCACTGATAACAGTGACGATGTCACTTTCCAGAACCGGTTCTGAGGATGCCCGTAGTAAAAATTCTCCTCTCTTGACTTCACACTTGGAAATGAACCAAGTATGAGTATTTTTGAGTCTGAATCAAAGAGGGGCTCAAACGGATGTTCTATCATCAGAATATTCCCGGGATATCATCATAGATATCCGTTCTGTGTGAAAAATGAATTTTAGCTCCGCATGACGGACATACCGCATCCATCTTAAAATGAGATGCAGACTCTTCTTTAACATAATCAACTTTTACTGCACTTTCGTCATCACATGAACCGTCAATGGAATAATACCATTTGAATGTGTTTTCACATTGTTCACAAATACAAATACCATTTAATTTTTCAGGTATACTCATAATTCATCTCTCCTGTTTTCAAAACTCTGTGCTGTTAATCGAGTATGAGGCTAACCATTATTTGACTAGCCGTCTGCTGACTTCTCATCATTCGTTGTTACTATGGATTTCTTACTCTGTTTCCATCCACTGGTGAGAACTCCTCGGGTACCACACATTTCTTTCAGTCCGTATATCTGCCACATTTACTATGTTTGATTCCGTACAGCTATTGGGCTTTGATTTGTTTAGCAATCTTAACCTCAAACTTAGCCTGTATGTGATCTCTGTTCGTCAGACCAGAGCTTTGCCGCTGTCTTCCTTCAGATTCCATCTCACGACGGACACCCTTGACTTCGGCTGTATCCTTCCCACTGTCGGGCGGATTTCGGGACTTTCACCCTTTAGAAACGTGCGCCGCCGAGCGCACTAAAACTATAGTACATGCCTGCCGAGGCATGTACTATAGTCTGCCTTGTTGTAATTGAATTGCATTTTCATTATAACAGCTTCCGGATATAAATTCAACTTTTTTTACAAATTCAAATCAAATTTTAATAATCATTATTTGATCAATGCTTTTATCGCTGAGAAAAGTTCATCCTTATCAAGAGGCTTTGCGACATGTCCGTTCATTCCTGATTTTATAGCCGATTCCTTGTCTTCCTCAAAAGCATTGGCAGTAAGAGCGATTATAGGAATATTTTTTGCATATTCGTTATCTATTTCCCTGATGTATTTTGAAGCTGTATATCCATCCATTTTAGGCATCTGAACATCCATAAGAATAATATCATAATCTCCTTTGGATGCTTTTTTCATTATATCAACTGCTTCTGTACCGTCTTCTGCTGTATCAACTTCAAATCCGGCCTGTTTAAGCACTTCGGATGCTATCTCCCTGTTGAGCATATTATCTTCAACAAGAAGTATTTTTCTTCCTCTGAACATACTTGTATAGTCGCTGTTTTCATGATCAAGCGTACCATTAAGCTTATCAAAAATTATCTTCAGATCTGTGTTAAAAAGAGGTTTGCTGATAAATCCTGTCACACCGGCTTCATATGCTTCTTTTTCTATTTCTGTCCAGTCATATGCTGAAATTATATAAATAAGAACATCCTTTCCGGCGATCTCTCTTATTTTTCCGGTAGTTTCAAAACCGGACATATCAGGCATAACCATGTCAATAAAATAGATATCGAACATTTTGCCCGACTGTTTTGATTCATTTATAAGATTTACAGCCTCTCTTCCTGATGTACACCATTCTGTTTCAAGACCGCTGCTTGTCAGGATCTCTGATTCATTTATGCAATTGTCGTAATTGTCGTCCACAACAAGTCCTCTGTGGTCTTTAAAAAACGCAACATATTTGTCTGTATTGTCATATTCAGATATTTTAAATGAAAGCTTGACTTTTACTTCAGTACCTTTTCCTTCAGCGCTGTTGATCTCGATCGTTCCATCCATCATATCAACTATATTTTTTGTAATCGCCATTCCAAGCCCGGTTCCCTGAATACCGGAAATTGTCGAAGAATGAACTCTGGTAAAAGGCTCATATATAGATCTCAGAAATTCTGCATTCATACCTATTCCGTTATCTTTAATAATAAATTCAAAAGATGCGTAATCAGGATCAGAAGATTCGGTCTGCAATACTTCGAAAATTATTTTTCCATATTCAGGAGTATATTTTACTGCATTTGACATAATATTGATGAGAACCTGATTAAGTCTTAACTTATCACAGAATATATATTCATTTTTAATGTTTGAACAATCTGTTACAAATTCCATATGCTTGCGTGAAATATCATGCATAACAATTTCTTTCATGGAATGAACTATATCAGAAATGTTTTCGCATCGGGAATCAATATATAAATTACCGGTCTCAATTTTTGACATATCAAGAATATCATTGATAAGCGACATAAGATGACTTGAAGACTGTCTTATCTTCCTGAGATAATTAATGACCGTATCACTGTTTTCGGCATGATTCATTGCAAGCTCAGAAAAACCGATTATTGCATTCATCGGAGTTCTTATATCATGGGACATATTATTTAAGAAAGTGGTTTTTGCCCTGTTTGCCTGCTGGGCAGCATGAAGTGCTTCATGAAGCTCCTTTTCCTTTATCATCGATTCACGAACAGCTTCATCCACATCAACGTAGCCTATGGCCAATCGCGAAGGCTTTTCATCGACATCTTCGATTTTTATTACAACAAAATCAAACCATCTGTATTCATTCTGATTATTGAACATGAATCTTGATACGTTTTTCTTCTTGTTTTTCATCAGATCCATAATATAATCTTTTGAACAGTATCTGAGCATCTCTTCCCTATAATCGGGATGACAATATGATTCAATTATTGCTCTGTGAGAATTATAAAATCCCTGATTTTCATCAGTGCTGTTCAGAACTCCCTCCATAGCTCTGCTGCTGATGAAATACAATGAATATTCATCCGTTTCCAGATCAAGAAAATGAAGCGAATCATATTCGTTTGCAAGTCCTTCAATTGCTTTGAGGTTGTTTTCGATCTTTCGCTGTATCATTTTTTCATTTTCTATCATTTCAGTAATGTCACTGTTACAGCATACAACGCAGGTTCCGTCATCACTGACTTTTATATAGTCTGTACGTCTTATTGTGATGTTTCCGTTTAGATCTTCTGTATATGAAAACGAAAACCTGTTTTGCGTCTTCAGCTTTTCCATGATCGTCAAAGGATCAATGCAGTATAAGACCCTGTCTCGGTCTTCAGGAATAACATAATCATGAACATATTTTTCAATAAATTCTTTATAATGAGGATCATTTCCAAAAAATTGTTCAACTTCATTTTCCTTGTCGTTTAACGGCATAATATAATATGTTCTCATATAATCCCTGTTAAAATCAATATACTGTACAGAATTATAGCTGCTGGCAATTTTTCTGAAGATCTTATGTTCTTCATCATACAGAACTTCCTTCTTATACTCTTCATCTATAATTCGGAATCCGACTGTTATACCTGTTAATTTCTCATTTTCAAAAATCGGAACGTATTTTAAAAGGTTATGATGTACTTCACTTGCGAAAGTTGTTCTGAAGTACAGCTGGAAGGTTTTGCCTCCATTCATTTTTTCTATAATAAATTTTTCAGAATTTTTTAAAAGGAATTCATCACGATCATCAGGCATAAGAAAATGATAAGCTATATATTGGATACGCTCTTCAAAACTGACTTTTTTAAACTCGTCTTTAACATAAAAACCTTTATCGGGAGACTTGATTACAAAATCACTTTTTGTTTCTATGTCATAATATGTTACATATACATAGTCTTCAGACAAAGCAGAAATAACAGCCATGTCACGCAGCAGTTTAAGCTGATCTCGATTTTCATCAGTTACATCTCTGACAGTCAGAATAGCTGATTTTTCTCCTTTTTTTGTATAATACTTCTGGAACTTAAGCTGCATATAACGGTCTTCACCGCTCATTTTTATCTTATAATTTATACTGAAAGAATCCGTGGTTTCGAACCTTTTTTTCAGTTTATCCGGTCTCACACTGTCAAATACACTTGTTTTATCCTGCATAGCAAGGACTGAATTAAAAAAGTTTCTGTTTTTCTCAACTAAATTTTCAGAGATATTTTCAGTATTAAAATGACTGTCATAAACGGTGTTGCTTATATATCTTTTCTGAACACCATTATCAAGATTGATTTTCATGATAAGCTTACAGTCACTTGCAAGGCTGTTGATAACAGCTTCATAATCCGCCTGGTTTTCATGTTCATAAAACTTGGACCCGGATATATATCGGTAAAATCCCTCGATCCTGATCCCTTTTTCATATGACTGGTTTACCATTCCGTTAAAAGTGACAAAAGATGATTCCTTATCAGAATAATTCCATAAGAATTCAAAATCTATATTTGATTCAAACACAGCCTTATTGAAAATATCAAATATTTTTGATGTATATTCCTCGCTAATATGATTTTTCCAAAAAATATAAAGTTCCTCCGGTGTTTCTGAACTTACAGGAAAACCTGCAAAGCTGTCGCTGTCCAGATATAATCTCCATGGACAGTTTTTATCTATTTCCAGAGCCATAAGTCCCACACATGATTTTTTGAACAAATTCCGGTCAAAATTTACCGACCCTATTTTCAATTGAATCATCCCCCAAACCTGTCATAATTTCCCCTGATATCTTAACGATCTTCAAATCCGTTAAAAACATACACTGACGAACCAAAATCAAACTTTTTCGTCATATATGTAAATATAACAACACAAAGGATATCCCCTGCCTCTGCTTGTAAAAAGCAGAGTTTTGAAAACACGGAATTGAAAATAAGCATTATTATCGTATTATATATCAATTATAATATATATTTGATAAAATATCAAGAATAAAGTTTATATTTTTTATAAATCATGAACTATTATGTAAAATTAATTATATAATCACATATAAAACAGGAAAATAAAAACTGATGTAAAAGGTTAGTTTGCTGTAATAATCTAAAAACAGATATAATATTTCATTAACTTTTAATCTTGAATATCACTATTTGACAAACGATATATATTATAGTAGAATAATACTGATATTGTGTTATTATGATCGGGGGGAAAAAAGGTTGAAAACAAGCAGTACAAATAAAATCTGGGTCGATGAAAAGTTCTTTGATGATATTGCCAAAAGAGTTACCGATCAGAAAATTTCAGAAGCTGAAAACCTTTTAAATGATTTTTATGTAAAACTCAATGTAGAAGTCAGAACACTGACATCTCAATGGATCAAAATAGAAGGCAAAGACATTTACTATATTCACAAATTTAGAATTTTGATCCCGGATCTGAATTCATTCAGATGTTCAGTTGTTAACGAAAACAAGTTCAACAACAATTTTTTTGGATATAACGGTAGAATTATCAATGAAACTGAAGCATATGACCTTTTTTATATAAACAGAAACTCAAACATTTTTTTCACGGATATGATATGGTTCTCCTCATTTGAAGAAAATCACTGCGTTGTTCGATACAGCACAAGAGACAGCAACGAATATGAATGCATCAACACACAGGGAAACAGATCATGCTGTTACAAAAATCTTTACAACAACTGCCATTCCTGCAGTTGGGGATATGGAGTAAAAATACCGGTTTTTGATCTTAACAACTGTTCTGCAGCAGAAAATTTCGTAGACTTCAACCTCGTTCCGGAACAGCTCTCCTCATCAGGCAAAACCTTTATGAAGGCGTGTAAAAGCCTTAAAGATGCAGGCTATATAAGTATAAAAAACGATCATATCAACCTGACTGAAAATTTCAAAAACGATGTAATGTCAGGCAAAATAGACGAACTGTTCGGAATCACATTTACAACTGAAACATCAGAAGACAGAATTCAAAAATACACAACTGACAGTGTTGTATCATTAAACCCGGACTTTAAAAACAAATATACCAAAGATCTTCTGTACTGCGACAAGACACGTGCAAATATAGAAGAATATGATATAAAAAGACTGACTGATCCTAATCTTGGAATGTGGGAATTGTGGGGAGAAGAAAAACAGAACGGAATAAGATTTCAGATAAATACCGATCTGAACCTCACAGCAAGAAATCCGCTTGCAGACGTTCGCGATGACGGGATAGTCGGAATAGATTTCGGAACAAAAAGCACCATTGTCGTTTATCAGAACGGAAATGATACTATCATGCCGATGCGAATAGGTATAGGACAGATGAGTGCTCAGATATCTCCGGAACAATACGAAAATCCGACAGTCATGGAAATAAAAAATCTTGAACACTTCAGATCACAATACGATATGATGCCGGGACGCCCTGAAACTTCATGGGATGACATTACAATTTCACATACTGCACACGAAAATATGACAAGCAGTACGGTATCTGATGATTTTTACTCATATTTTTACGATCTTAAGCAGTGGTGTGCAGATTCCGATGGTTATCATATAGCTACCATAAAAGACCAGTGCGGAAAAGAGTATGAACTAAATCCGTATATGCACGACGAAAACAATTATTTTGACCCGATAGAATACTATGCATATTATCTCGGTCTCTTTATAAACAACATGCGAAACGGAATATTTCTTGAATATCTTCTCTCTTTCCCGATAACATATGAAAAGGAACTCAGAGAAAAGCTTCTTGAAAGCTTCCGTAAAGGAATAAAAAAATCCCTCCCGAGAACAGTTCAGGAGGACAAACAGTGCATGGAAATTTTCAGCGTTGAAAACGGTGTAAATGAACCTATAGCCTATGCTGCAACTGCATTTTCTGAATTTGGACTGAAGCCGCCGGAAAATGAAGAATATATTTACGGAGTATTTGATTTCGGAGGAGGAACAACAGATTTCAGCTTTGGTTCATTCAGAAGGGCAAATCCTGATGAAAAGAAAAAATATGATCATGTCATTTCATACTCCAACTATGGAGGAGACCGTTATCTCGGAGGTGAGAATCTTCTCGAACTCCTTGCATTCAATATTTTCAAAGCGAACTATAAACGACTTTTAAAAAATGAGAAATACAATTTTGAAGGTATAGAGTTTTCTCTTCACCCTGAATGTGAAGTATTTCTTGGTTCGGAAACACTTATATCAAATTCCCAGAAAGCAAAAAGAAATACAAAACAACTTGTGGAAAAGCTCAGACCCTACTGGGAAAATGTTGAAGGCGGATACACAAAAGCTGTTAAAACTGATGAAGTATTTTCTGAATTCGCAAAAAAAACAGAACGAAAAAATGAAAAATCAATACAGCAAATTGAAAACGGCTTTATCAAAGTTGACCTTTTTGACAATTCAGGTCAGCTGCTTGAAGACTTTGAGCTGGATATAGTAAATGAAGATATAGGAATCAAAATTGATCTCCAGCAGATTCTTCAGGACCGAATAGAACAGGGCGTAAGACAATTCTTCTCATCGCTTACAGAAACGTTCTCATATGAAAAGATCCTTCAGGCAAAAGGCATTGAGATCTTTCTTGCCGGAAACTCAGGAAAATCTCCTTTGCTCATAAAGCTGATAGACAAATACAGAAATATGTGTTCTGAAGCCTCCGGCAATACTGTCCCCGCTGAAATGTTCAGGATCTATCCCTCACTTGGAACAGCGGATGCAGCAGAAATACAGAAAACACACGGCGTTGAGGCTGCATCAGGAGACATGACCGGGCCAAACGGTAAAACAGGTGTTGCATATGGTCTCTTAAAATGCAGAGCAGGTTCAAGGATCAAAGTTGAATCAAAGCTTGAAAAAGAACCTGAGTCTATCTTTTTCTTTAATCTCGGACACTGTGAAGATGAATTCTTTATTTGCGATATTCAGGGTAAAAAGCTCTCAAACAGATGGACTGAGTTTTTACCTGCTGATGAAAACAGAGTGGAAGTATACTATACTTCCCTTCCAGAATCTATCAGCAACAAGCTGAATATTTCAAAAGCAGGAAAGAAGATCCTTAGATTAAAAGAGATCAACAGCAACGCATACATATTTATCAGAACGTCATCTCATACATCACTTGAATATGTCATTGCAGATAAGGAAGGAATTGCTCAGAACAGATTTTTAAGTGAAATAATGAGTCTTGAATTTTAAAAAAATCCCCAAAAATCAAACTAATGATTTTTGGGGATTTTCTTTATTTTATTAAATTTTAAATCAGTTCTTTACTATAAGCTTTCCATTTCTCTTGGATACAACATCAAAAATAACAGCAAGTAAAAGAACAAGTCCCTTTACGACCTTCTGCCAGTTCTGATCAACGCTCATGAGTGACATACCAAGGTTAATAACACCCATAAGAACCGCACCTATGATGGCGCCCGGTACAGTACCTATTCCGCCGTATGCTGAAGCACCGCCTATAAAGCATGATGCTATGGCATCCATTTCATAGTTCTGACCGTAAGTAGGCTGAGCAGAATTAAGACGAGCAATTGTTACCATTCCTGCAAGAGCTGAAAGGAATCCCATGTTGAGATAAGCAATGAAGTAAACTTTATTTGTATTGATACCTGAAAGCTTTGTAGCTTTTTCATTTCCGCCGACTGCATAGAAGTGACGTCCGATAACAGTGTTTTCAGTAACATATGTGTAAACTGCAACAACTATGGCAACCCAGATAAGAACAGTAGGTATACCCTTATGCTTTGCAAGAAGATAAGAGAACGCAACGATTATTGCGGATATCATGATGCATTTTACATACATACCCAATGCACTTCCTGTGTTTATACCGTTCTTTTTCTTCTTTGCTCTTGAAATAAACTGTGATAAACAGTAAATAACTGCAGAAATAATACCAACAAGAAAACAAGTTACATTAAATTTTTCGTTTCCGAAAAAGTCTTTGATATAGCAGTTGGCACCGCCGCCGAAAAGATTTACAAAGCTTTCCTTGTCACCAATGGAAACTGTCATACCGTCAAGAACAACGTTACTGAGTCCTCTGAAAATAAGCATTCCCGCCAGAGTAACAATAAAAGGAGGTATTCGTACATAGGCGATCCAGAAGCCCTGTATCGCTCCAATAATAATACCTAAAACGATCATGGCGATAATACATACAATAATATTAACACCTTTTTCCGCCATCATAACAGCACCAACAGCACCGGTAAAACAAACAACTGAACCTACTGAAAGATCGATATTTCCACCTGTAAGTATACAAAGAAGCATTCCTGTTGCAAGTATAAATACATATGCATTTTGTGAAATAAGACTGCTGACATTCATAGGAAGCAGGATCGCTCCGTTTGTCTTGATATAGAAGAACAATGTTATCAGAACAAGAATGATAATCATGGTATACTTCTTGATAAATTCAATTTTTGTACTGCTTTTTTTATCACTTGGTGAATTCTTTTTTAAAGCAATTGTATTATTAGTTCCCATCACTTTGACCTCCATTGCTGCCGGATTTGATTATTACAGACATGATAGATTCCTGAGTAGCTTCATTGCCCTTCATTTCACCGACCATTTTTCCTTCATTCATTATGTATATTCGGTCACACATTCCAAGGATCTCAGGAAGCTCGGATGAAATCATGATCACTGTCTTTCCTTCTGAAACCAGCTGATTTATGATACAGTATATTTCGTATTTTGCACCGACATCAATACCTCTTGTCGGTTCATCCAGAATAAGAATATCAGGATCTGCAAACATCCATTTTGAAAGCAGGACCTTCTGCTGATTTCCTCCGCTGAGATTTCCTACATTCTGATCTACAGAAGGACACTTGGTTCTGAGCTTATCCTTATATTCAACAGCCTTCTGATACTCAAGTGCCTTGTCGATGACACCATTTTTACTTACTCCTTTAAGATTTGCAAGAGTAGTATTGATCTTTATCGGATTACTAAGGATAAGTCCATTTCCTTTTCTGTCTTCAGTAACATAAGCAAGCTTATGCCTTATAGCATCCTGTACAGAGTGTAAGTGAACTTCTTTTCCGTTAATAAATAACTTTCCTGTAATGTTGTTTCCATAGCTCTTTCCAAATACACTCATGGCAAGCTCAGTTCTTCCTGCCCCCATAAGTCCTGAAATACCAACGACCTCGCCTTTTCTGGCGTTCATATTTACGTGGTCAACAACCTTGATCTCGGAATAAAGAGTATGATAAACGTTCCAGTCCCTGACTTCAAACATAACGTCGCCTATATTGCTCTCTCTCTTAGGAAATCGGTCTGACAGCTCACGACCGACCATTCCCTGAATAATTCTGTTTTCAGAGAACGAATCTGTCTTTTTGTCAAGCGTTTCTATGGTTGAACCATCTCGAATCACTGTGATCTTATCTGCAACATATGCTACTTCATTTAATTTGTGTGAAATGATGATCGAAGTCATTCCGTTGGCTTTAAATGAAAGCAGAAGATCAAGAAGAGCCTTTGAATCAGTTTCGTTAAGTGAAGCTGTCGGCTCATCAAGTATAAGCAGCTTTGCATTTTTAGCAAGAGCCTTTGCGATCTCAACAAGCTGCTGCTTACCGACACCGATATCCTTTATTTTTGTATACGGACTTTCATTTAGTCCGACTTTTTTCAGGAGTTCTCCTGCCTGTTTATATGTTTTCGTCCAGTCAATTTTTGCCTTGCTTCCTTTTTCATTTCCAAGGAACATATTTTCACCGATGGTAAGATAAGGAATAAGGGCAAGTTCCTGATGAATTATAACGATTCCCTTAGCTTCACTTTCCTTGATGCTGTTGAAGTGACATACATTTCCGTTAAATACAATGTCGCCTTCATAAGAACCGAACGGATATATTCCACTCAGAACGTTCATCAGCGTAGATTTTCCTGCACCGTTTTCACCTACGAGAGCATGGATCTCTCCTTCTTCAACTTTCAGGTTTACGTTATCAAGTGCTTTAACGCCCGGGAAGGTTTTGGTGATATTATTCATTTCAAGCAAATACTGTGCCAACTAAATCCCTCCTGCAATAAATTCGGGAAAACTGAAAGAACATCAGCTTTCCCGTTAAAATATTATACTATTTGATTAATCAGACAATTACTTAAGGTCGCTTTCCTGATAGTAGCCTGAATCGATAAGGAGTTCTTTATAGTTGTTGATATCTGCAAATACAGGTTCGCAAAGATATGAATCAACAACCTTTGTTCCGTTATCATATGTTGATGTATCATTTATAGGAGCTTCTTCGCCTTTCATAAGGGCATCAACCATCTTAACAACCTGTTCAGCAAGTGAACGAGTATCCTTAAATACAGACATTGACTGTTTTCCTGCAATCATATTCTTAACGTTTGCTATATCACAGTCCTGACCGGTAATAATAGGCCAGTCACCTTTATAGTTAGCTGAAAGTGAGTTAGCAACACCAAGAGCTGTTGAGTCATTTGAACACAAACAAGCGTCGATCTTTGTACCGTCAGCATAGTGTGCAGCAATAATTGCATCCATTCTTGACTGAGCAGCATCTGTAGCCCACTGAGCTGTAGCAACCTTTTCGAATTCAACCTGTCCTGATTTAACTACGAGAGAACCGGATTCAATGTACGGTTTAAGAATATCCATAGCACCGTCATAGAAGAATTTTGCATTGTTGTCACCAGGGTCACCTGCTGTGATTTCAATATTGAAAGGACCCTTTTCTGTCTTGAGATTAAGTTCCTTTTCGATATATTCACCCTGTTTCTGACCAACTTTGTAGTTATCAAAAGTTGCATAGTAAGAAACAGCATCTGTATTCATAATAAGACGGTCATAAGCTATAACCGGGATACTCTTCTCTTTTGCCTGTGCAAGAACTGTACCGAGTGATTTACCGTCAATTGCTGCAATAACAAGTGTCTTGCAGCCCTGATTGATCATATTTTCAATCTGTGAAACCTGTGTATTGATATCGTTTGAAGCATACTGAAGATCTACACTGTAGCCTGCAGCGGTAAGCTTGTCTTTCATATTAGAACCATCCTGGTTCCATCTCTGAAGATCCTTTGTTGGCATTGAAACGCCAATCGTTCCGCCTTCTGAAGAAGTTGATTTGCTGCTGCCGTTATCAGCAGGTTCCTGATTGGTTGAACTTGTACTGCTTGTCTCCGAAGCACCGCATCCTGTCAATGTCACTGCAGCTGTTGCAGCAGCGAGAAACATACTAAATAGTCTTTTTTTCATTTTTCACACTTTCCTTTCTGATTAAGAAAACAATCTTGTTAGGGTAATATTCTGTTTGTAAATTAATCAGACAAAACTCCCTATAACGCTCTTGATTATATCATATTTTGAAAATCCATTCAATTGATATTGTACCTAATAAATATTTCACAAATTCTAACACATTGCACAAATGGCGGGCTTAATTTACATATGATTTATCGGTAAAATATAAAATGTGTAATATATTGCCGCTTTTTTGTTTATTTCTTGCTTTAATAAGAATCGGCTTATAATTCACAACATAACCATAACAAAATAAAATATAACTGATTTTTTTACATTTTGAAAAAAATAAAGGAAACACAGAATTACCTCCATGTTTCCTTTTAAAGCTGATATAAAAAAAATACAATCAGAAATTTGACCCGTTCCATCCCCAGTTTTCAGTAAACGAATATTTGACATATATCCGGTCAGGAGAAATACTGAGCTGATCCTTTATTATATCTGTAATCCGTCCGGTTAGATTTGAAAGTGCACCCGATGAAGCGCTTCCGAACACACTTACTTCAACCATCGCAGCCGGTTCAGCATTTCCTTTAAAATAAAGCTTGTATTCATCCTCGATCCCAACCATCAGCCAACCTTCCGATTTTCCCGGAATAGCCGTTATTGCCTGTCCAAGTGCTGATTTCACGGTATCACAGGCCGGAGCTTCAACTTTAACATTTGTTTTTACATTAATAAAAGGCATAGTATTTCCCTCCACATAAAAAAATTAAAGATTATTTAACATAATGTTAGTATATCACAGTCACCCGCATAAATCAAGCAAATAATACAAATCCTCCGCAAAGGTGCAGGGTGACCGTAAAAGCTATAAAAAACGTACGCATCTTCACATGTCTAAATTATCACTCCATCACAATGATCCACCTCATGCTGAATAATCTGTGCCGTAAACCCTTCAAACGTTTTGATCTTCTTCTTAAACGAGGCGTCCTCATAACTCACCTTTATCGTCCTGTATCTCTTCACCTTTCTCACTCCCGAAAGCGACAGACAACCTTCCTCCGTCTCATACTCCCCGCTCTTCTTTATTATTTCCGGATTTATCATAATAACCGGCACTCCTGACTCACTGAAAACAATAATTCTCTTGGAAACCCCGATCATATTTGCAGCCATTCCGACACATTCCTCACTATGTGCCTTAAGTGTATCAACAAGATCATTCGCAGTTTCAATATCCGCCTTTTCCGCTTTGACCGAACTCTGCCTTAAAAAAAATACATCCTTACAAATTTCTTTTACCATATCAACGACCCTTTCATGTATATTACTTCACAAATAAGAATTTCTATGCTATAATTAGGAAAACACATATTTTCCCGAAAGGAGAAAAAAATGAGCTTTAAAGTATCACTTGAAAAAAAACAAAACAATATTTCACTTAATAAAAACACAGCTTACATTAAAGAAACAGAAATCGAAAGCGAAACATGCGATTCAGCAGAATCAGCAAAAAAATCAGAGAGAAAGATAATATCAAAAAATCTTAAAAAAATGGCCCGCGATTTTTTTGAAATAGAAAAATACGAGCAGGCGTATGATTATTACAAACAGGCTCTTACCTACCGTTACAATGACTACAAAGCACATTACTTAGTCGGGCTGAGCAAAGCCTACTCTGAAATGGACTATGAAGAACCCGATTTCAGTGAAACCATAAAATCAATAAACGTTTCAAACAGAATACTTCTTGAAAAAGACTTCCCGTTCGACAAACATTTTGACAAGATGATAGAAATGCTTTCTACAACTGTAAAGTTCGAAAAGAAACTGATCGATTCCCTTATAGATGATGAGTTTGAAACAGATGACGATTATATTAAACTCGGAAATATCTACCGTCAGCTTCTTAATATTCTTTCAGAACACTGCAGCCATATCTCTATAGAAAACGTAATAGAATTCGGTGATCCTGAAATTCTGTACTCATATCAGGAAAGGATCTCTGATGCTGATTCCCTGCTCGGAACACTTTGCAGAAGCACATACGATCTTAAAAGCAGTTTCTTTCAAAACGTAACATCAGATACTGAATTTCCGGAAGAAATCGATACTGCCCTTGACAAAGCCATCGAATCAGAAAAACTTCTGAGAAAACTGATACGCTATATCGATTCGGACTTTGAAGCAGAAGACAGTGAACAGAATTATATCATTAACCGAAGACTGCATAAAAGATTTATTCATAAACTTAAGCCCAAAAACGAAATTGCTGTCTCACCTTCAGAAGCAATAAAAAAAAGCATAATGACAGACAAACAGAATTTCATCTACAAAGTGATAATTGCCTGTATAGGCCTTATTCTTCTGCTGTTTCTGATATCAGAGTACTGAACAGATCTAAACATCCTGTTCAGTACTTTTTTTATTTTCAAATTCAAATATCCTCTTTTTTAAACCGTCAATATCCAGTATTCCGTAAGCAAAACCCTTACGAATCAGCTCAGGCGGTATTCTGTCATCATATTTTTCAAAAACAGGAATCTCATTCGGATAGACAAGTTCCATCGGATCTATCGGTTTTCTTATTTCCTCTGACAGAACACGAAAAAAAACTTCTTTTGAAGCTTTCATTTTAAAATTTATATAATACGGTCTTGATGAATCTATTCCTTTTATACCGAGTTTATCACCGCATTTTATTTTTAAAAATCTTTCCAGTGCAAAAAAAGCATACGTTCCGAGCCACGGAAACAGGCACCACATATCACCGCCAAGATTTATCAACGGTTCTTCAGTAAGATTTGAATTCTTTGAAGTATGTCTGGCAAGCTCAAGTCTGGCACAGGCATTTTTCATAAGATAGGGGTATTTTTTTTCACATCTGAGTACATCACGCATCTTTTCGAGGATCCTGGTGTTTATATCACCGGGACAATCGCCGAAATAAGCCGGTACCTTTCCTTTTATCATCTCACAGTAAACAAGATGTCTCTGATGGTCAACCTCGGTCACAAGCCATACATGACCTGCGATCGCAATTTTTTCTCCCGGAGGCGGAGGCATTACAAGTGTGCCGAGCTCATGTGAATCACATCTGACGGTATACTCCTCATTCTCCTGGAAAACGGCATAAAACTTAAAAGAACCGGTGACCCTTTCACCTGCTATACCGACTATAAGACCTCCGTTTTCAGTTTTCTGGATCATGTCTGTCTTTAACATATGTTTTAAAAGCACTTTATAATCATCCTGAGAAATTCTATGAAAATACTTTAGTGTCAGGACCTTCGATGCAAGCTCTCCTGCAGTCATTTCTCCGCCTGACGCAAGAACACTCATCGTCTGATGAAACAGAAGACTGAACGGAAGCCTGTCAAGCTTTGGAGGCTCGACCCATTTTTCTTCAGTATAGGTCTGAACAAGTGCTATTCCCTGAATAAGCTTCCAGGGTACAGTTTCAGGAAGCATAGCCCTCGGCTCAGGTTCGTCCTCACGTATTACAAACCACATTTCCGGAGGAAGATCTCTTCTGCCTGTTCTTCCCATACGCTGAAGAAATGACGAGACTGTAAAAGGCGAGTCTATCTGAAAAGCACGTTCAAGTCTTCCGATATCTATGCCAAGCTCAAGTGTTGCTGTGGTAACAGTAGTCTGATACTGTTCATCATCCTTCATGACCTCCTCAGCAGTTTCCCTGTATGCCTGTGACAGATTTCCGTGATGTATAAGAAATCTGTCAGGTTCGTTTTTCGCTTCGCAGTAGCTTCTCAGAGTAGTGGTGACTGCTTCACATTCTTCTCTCGAATTTACAAATACAAGGCACTTTTTACCTTTAGTATGTTCAAAAATATAACCGATCCCCGGGTCCGAATGATCAGGAGCGATATCTGTACCGGGTTCCGGTACCGGAAGAGCGTCGACCATATCTTTGCCATCTGCAGACTGTGCTCCGTGTATATAAAAATGCTCCATGGAAAGTCTCCAGACAGCTTTGGCTCCTTCTATCTTCGGTATAACGCAGCCCCTTCCTGAACCGGCAGATAGAAACTCACCGGTCATATCCAGATCTCCTATGGTAGCAGACAGACCTATTCTTCTTGGATTAACTCCTGCAAGCTTTGAAAGCCGCTCGATCAGGCACAGCGTCTGTCCTCCCCTGTCACCTCTCATAAGAGAATGAACTTCATCTATGACTATAAATCTGAGATCACCGAAAAGCTTCTGAACGGCTGCATGCTTTCTGAGCATCAGCGCTTCAAGAGACTCAGGTGTTATCTGAAGAATACCTGAAGGATTTTTCAGAAGCTTTGCCTTATGTGACGAAGAAACATCCCCGTGCCAATGCCACACAGGGATATCTGCCTCACTGCATAGTTCATTTAATCTGATAAACTGATCATTTATCAGAGACTTAAGAGGTCCGATATATATAACCCCGACAGATGACGGAGGATCTTCTGAAAGAAGTGTCAGAATCGGAAAAAATGCAGCTTCAGTTTTTCCGCTTGCAGTTGAAGCACAGAGAAGAACATTTTCTTCAGTATTAAATACTGCATCCGCTGCAGCAACCTGTATTGCACGAAGATTTTCCCAGTTGTTTCTGTATATAAAATCCTGCACAAAAGGCGCAAATCTGTCAAATACACTCATATCTCAAACTCCGCAAATTCTTCTTCCACATTTTCATTTTCCTTTATTTCGCTCTTTGAAAACGAAAAATCTTCAGATCTTAGTATTTCCTTAATATTCATTGACGGATTCTGATACATGATATCAAGAAGTTCAATAAAATCACGTATTACTTCTCTCGGGGTGATATTGGTCTCTGCTCCGATTCTTGAAAACTCAATGCTGATAAAGTCAACAAGGTCCTCTCCGGAAAGCTTTGTTTCATATTCAAAAAGCTGTGCGTGTATCTCCGTCAGTTTCTCAGTAAGCACAAGCATTTCTTCATTTGTCAGAGGTACAAGCCTGATGACCGGTGCCAGCATATCCTTAAGACCTTCACGACCAAATCTTCCTTCAGCAAGTCTTGATCGAAGTGCCTCATAGCTGTACACTCCTCTTCTTGTGTCTTCGATACACTGGGGAGTGCCTCCCATTATAATGCCAAGGTAATTAGCTTTACCCTGCAAAGTGTCATTATACATGGTAAGGATCTTTTCGTAATTATACTGTCGTGTTATTGCATTCGGAATCTTATAGATATTTACAAGTTCATCTATAAAGATCATCATTCCGCTGTAACCTGCTTTTTTTAAAAACATGGCAAATATTTTTATATATTCGTACCAGTCGTCGTCCGTTATAATAATATTAACTCCAAGTTCCTGTTTTGCTTCGGTCTTTGTAGTATATTCACCTCTGAACCATTTTAAAACCTTTGATTTAAGTTCAGTGTCATCATCACAGTATGAACGGAAATACAGTATAAGGAGCTTCGTAAAATCAAAACCGTGAACCATGTCAATCAATGAATCTATTTCTTCTCTGATTTTTGTCTCTACTGACTTTTGAAAAAGAGGATCATCAGATTCAAGTCCTGTTTTCTCTGCCATTTCATTCTGAACTGAATTTATCCATCTGTCAAGAATAAGACTTAAAGCACCTCCGTCAGGCTTTGTTTTTGTGGACATATTTTTCACGAGTTCCTTGTAGGTGGCAAGTCCCTGACCTTTATTTCCCTGAAGTCTTCTTTCGGGTGAAAGATCGGCGTCTACCGTTACAAAATTTTTATCCATGACATAATTTCTGATAGTCTGAATAAGAAAACTCTTTCCTGAACCGTATTTTCCCGAAATAAATCTGAAAGAGGCTCCTCCGTCAGAGATTATGTCAACATCATGCAGAAGTGCATCTATTTCATTTTCACGTCCGACAGCAATATACGGAAGACCTGTTCTTGGAACGACTCCTCCCTTTAAAGAGTTTATAAGTGTATGAGCTGTTCTTTTTGGTATCTTCATTCTATATTATTTCCTTTCGAAAACATTTTTTTCAGTTCTTCTCTGTAATCCTCGATAATTACAGCTTCATTTCCGTCTGATTCAAGTACCGTATCATCAAAATACTCAAACAGCTTTTCATTTATCGAATCTGTTATCACTGAAACAAGAAGCTTGTTTTTCTTAATATACGAATGATAATCCGAATCTTCAAGAATAAGTTTTAAAAATTCTGACTCAGTACTGTCAAGTAAACTGATGTCTGAAACCTCCTGATCATATTCATTTTCTTCATCATTTGTTTTTCTTTCATAAATATCATCGGCACAAACAGATGATTCCGGTTCCGGCTTTATATCAATATCAGAAGATAAAACCGCTTCAGTTGACTGACCGGTGAAATTTTTTTCAGAAATCTCTTCTTTATCATCCACGATCAGCTTATCTCTGATTTTGTCTGCTGATAATCTTATCATATCCAGCTTTGAAACATCAATTTCTATCTGATGCTCAGACGATGACTTATTCACATTTTTTATTTTTATGGAACCGATCTCTTTTTTTATTATCTTTATAATATATTTTGTTTTAAGGCTGAAGGTCAGCTTATCCTCAAAATCTGTTTTATCTCTTAGTATCGCATCACATGCTTCAACTATTTTTCCAAGAGTAAGATTTTTATTTCCGGAATACATCATACCTGAAATAAGCCATCTTCCTCCGGAACATATATATTTACGCATATCGTTTATTATATATATATGATCCTTGTATTTTTTTGAATCATATACAAGTGCTTTATAAAACATAACATGAGGATATTTGCATTCTGTTCCGATGCAGTAGCCGCATAAGCATGATGTTCTGTTTTCCAGGAAGAATTTATTCAATGCTCTGTAAACCTTGCATACTGCGTACTTTGTAAGCTTTTCATATTTCCGGAACATAACGGATTCTTCTATATTATAAGCAGACATTATTTTAACAGCTTCAAAAAGCTCATCATCAGAATATAAATCAGGATCCCAAAGACGTTTGCATATATCATCTTTCTGAACATCAAAGACCCTCAGAGCATATTCGTTCGGAAGATCATAATATACCACAAAATCCTGGAGCCACCCCTGAGCATCGGAACAAATGTTCTCGTCTATCTCCTTGTATGTATTATAAAAACTGCAGAGCTTTTCAAAAGCATCTTCAGGAGATTCTGCTCCTCTGAGATTTAAAAGTTCAAAAATATACACATACGCAAATGAAAGAAATGTCTTCTTTACATTTCCTCGTCTGACATTTGTTCTCCATGAAAAATATGCTCTCATCTGGGGCTCAGTCATTTCATAATATGACGGAAGATAATGATTGAATTCCTTTACTTCACCTTCAAAATCATCCTCATAATCCTTCATAAAATCTGATAAGAGATAAAACGAACGTTCAGAGGAAAGTATCTGATACTTTGCACTCCACATCATATTTTTCAGCTTCTGAATACGAAAAGGAGTGACGTTTTTCAGCTGTGACGCCGGTCTGATAATCGGCTCGTCATGATAAATCTTATCACTTTTATTCAAAGCTTTTTTCAATTTTTCATCTGACAATATCTTATTGATAAGCTCATCCGTGTCTGCCAAATTGATCACTCTTTTCAAAATAAACTAAAAATATCCGTTCACTGATCATCTTTTCAAAAATCAGTCTTAATTTATATTGTAACATAAAAACGAAACATTGTCTACTATGCTAAAAACTGTTCAGACAGTGATCTCGACAAATATTTTTTCAGAAATATTTGACAAAAAAGCCATAAAAAGATATAATATAAATATATATTCAGAAAAAAACGGGGGCAAAAATACATGGCATTACCTACATTTGAAGACGTATTAAAAAACGAAGACATAAGGACTTATATTACTCAGGCTGACGCTTCACTTAAAGCGCTCGGATATACTGAACATTCATTTGCACATGTAATGAAGGTATCTGAAACTGCCGGATATATTCTTAAAACAATGGGCTATCCTGACAGAATGATCGAACTGACCCGGATAGCCGGATACATGCATGATATCGGAAACCTTGTAAACAGAATCGAACACAGTCAGAGCGGAGCCATCATGGCATTCAGGATCCTTAACGAAATGGGATTTCCTGCAGATGAAGTTGCTCTTATCGTTACTGCCATAGGAAATCACGATGAAGGAACCGGTGTTCCG
Organism: Oscillospiraceae bacterium; assembly: GCA_045643005.1. GTDB lineage: Bacteria > Bacillota > Clostridia > Oscillospirales > Ruminococcaceae > HUN007. The sequence goes on from JAZUJY010000019.1 coordinate 21,446, forward strand.
GTAAACGCAATGGCAGCTGCAATAATAATTGCAGACAAATCCGATGTAAGACGTTCAAGAGTCAGAAATGACAACATTACAGGATTTGATATACATGACAGAGTCAATTATTCCGCTACACACTCTGAAGTTAAAATAAACGAAGCTCATACAAATATAAAGCTTAAACTCACGATAGATATTCACTTCAGTCCTGTTCTTGAATATTTTGAAATTTTCCTTGACCGAATGACTATGTGCAGAAAAGCCGCACAAATGCTCGGACTTAATTTTAAACTTATTATCAATGAACAGCAGCTTCTGTAAAAAATATACCGTTCAGACTACATTTGTCTGAACGGTATTTTTTTATTTATAGAACCTGACTGGATCAAGTGCATGGTAGCGTTTTCTCCTGAATTTTCTTATCATTCTGTCATATACAGAAGGTGTATGTGAATTGTAAATAACTTCAATAACGCCTTCAGCAATAAGCTGCTCTATTCTTTTTTTCAGCCACCACTCACCTACGCCTATCTTGTTTTTGGCAAGAATACGACCTATAAACCGTGCCTCATTTTCAGCATCGTCAGAGATGGCATCAAGAATAAGAAAATCATAAAAGTCCTCCCGAACACTCATCAGCTTTCCACTGACAACAGCTCTGAGTGTTTTATTTTCAACCTCAAGACGTTTCCACTCTGATGAAAAAAACGTTATTTCCATTTTTGTAAGCTTTCTCTCATAAGAAAGATAATTGCAAAAATTTTCTGGAAGAACTTCCTCCCAGCCGCTTGCTATGGTCATCTTATTTCCAATGATATTATATTCGGGAATTTTTATGACCGTAACCTGTGAAGGATAATATACCAGAGCAGTGCACAGGTGATACAATCCGCAAAGAGAATAAGGAAGGTCTGAATACCAGATCCGAATGCTGTTTCCGCCTTTCAGTATATTCATCAGTTTATCCCATTGGGATGTATATATATCCTCTTTTTCCTTCATAGTTAAAGATGACGAAAAAGATGTATTGTTTTTTTCATATTCCGTCCCTGCAAGCATTTCCATAGGTAATCTTTTTCTTGATGAAGTTTTGATACCTCTGGAAATATTTCCGATATCAAGCATAAAACCCAGACAAATGACTTCATTGTCTGACTCATCAGGCATTGTACCGTTTTGTTTAGCATATCTCATGCTTTCGGCTGCTCCCTCGCCGAACAAAACTTCTGTCATTCTCATTATCCTCCATTCAAATCACAAATGAAATGAAATTATCTTTTTTCATAAACACCATAAAGTATTCTCTTTTAAAAAAATGAACAAAACAACTAAAATATCCAAGTGATATTGTTTTACCATAAAATTTTTTAGATAAATACTACTAATAATAATATGATTTTATCATATTATAAGAACGATGTCAATTATTATAATAAAATGAAGCAATATATTAATGTAAATTTAATAATTTACAAAATAAAACAAAAACGCACTGCAAAAAGCAATGCGTAATAATAGTCATCATTTCATTAATTCCTTGATCCTTGAAAGAATCCTGTCAGCTGTATCATCCTTACTCAGAACAGGAAGCTGGATCTCTTCATCATTTGAGATCATTGTAACTATATTTGTATCAGTACCAAATCCGGCACCATCCTGTTTTAAACTGTTCGCACAGATCATATCTATATTTTTTTTCTTAAGTTTTTCTCTTGAATTTTCAAGCATATTCTGAGTTTCCATTGAAAAACCGCAGATAAACTGATTTTTTCTTCTGTTTTCACCGAGATATTTCAGGATATCATCAGTTCGTTCAAGCCTGATCGACATATCACCATCTGATTTTTTAATTTTTTCATCTGAAACATCAATTGGTCTGTAATCTGCTACTGCAGCAGCTTTTATAATAATATCACTGCTTTCGGAATATTTTTTCACCGCTTCAAACATATCCTTTGCTGACTTGACATCAACCACATTTACAAATCGTGGAGGATCTATGGAAGAAGGACCTTTTACAAGTGTGACCTCTGCCCCTCTCAGCATTGCTATTTTAGCAAGAGAAAATCCCATTTTACCGGTTGAATGATTTGAGATAAAACGTACAGGATCTATCGCTTCCATTGTCGGACCTGCTGTAACAAGTATTTTTTTGCCTTTCAGATCCTTTTCATATGCGATTTCTTTTAAAATATGGTCAAGAAGAACATCCTCTGACGGCAGTTTTCCTTTTCCGGTATCTCTGCAGGCAAGAAAACCTGAATCCGGCTCAATGAAGTGATATCCGAAAGAAACAAGCTTTTTAATATTGTCCTGAACAACAGGATTTTCAAACATAGCGGTATTCATGGCAGGAGCAAAATAAACCGGTGCCCTGCATGCCATAAGTGTAGTAGAAAGCATATCATCAGCTATTCCGTTTGCCGCTTTTCCTATTATATCAGCTGAAGCAGGTGCGATCATAAAAATATCAGCTTTTTTTGCAAGTGATACATGCGCCACATGGAACTGAAAGTTTCGGTCAAACGTATCTGTCAGACATTTGTTGTTTGTAAGTGTTTCAAACGTTATCGGATTGATAAAGTATTCAGCATTTTTAGTCATTATAACATGTACATCGCATCCAAGCTTCACCAGCTTGCTGACAAGTGAACAAGCTTTATACGCCGCAATACTTCCTGTAACACCTATAACAACACATTTTCCGCTCAGCACTTCTTAAACCACCCTTCCGGCTTCATTTATTAAATCACATTTCTTCTGCAATAAGTCCATGCTTTTCATATTGAAATATCTTATCAATATGATTTTTTTCATTTACAAATACAACGGTTGGTTTGTGTTCCTTTGCCTCATCCGGACTCATCTGAGCATAAACCATAATTATGACCTTGTCTCCGGCCATAACACAACGTGCTGCCGCTCCGTTAAGACAAATAACACCTGAACCCGGTTCACCGGCTATAACATAAGTTTCAAAACGGTTTCCGTTGTCGACATCTACGATATGAACCTTCTCATACTCCAAAATGCCTGCAGCTTCCATAAGTGAACTGTCTATTGTTATGCTTCCGACATAATTCAGATCAGCCTGAGTGACCGTTGCACGATGTATTTTACTTTTGAGCAGTGTTAATTCCATTTTATAGCTTTTCCCCTTTTCAAAGCACGGATACACGATGCATAAAAAAGCATCCGTATCCTATTAGTAATTACATGTTATGATTCATAGAAAAAGTTATCTATAAGTCTTGTTTTACCGATATATACAGCCATTGCTACAAGAGCAGGCTGATCAAGCTCAGCTATCTGCTGCATTGTATCAAGTGAAACTGCTTTTACATAATCAATTTTAGCAAGAGGTTCTTCATTTATAATATCCTTCATAGCTGAAATAATTACATTTGCATCTCTTTCATGATTACTTACAAGCTCCTCACCTTTTCTGACAGCTTTACTGAGACAAAGTGCTGCTTTTCTTTCTTCAGCATTAAGGTAAGTATTTCTTGAACTCTTTGCAAGTCCATCCTCTTCACGAATTATCGGACATCCGATAATATCAATATCCATATTCAGATCTGCAACCATTCTTCTGATGACAGCAAGCTGCTGAGCATCTTTTTTGCCAAAATAAGCTCTGTCAGGAGTTACAATGTTGAACAGCTTGGTAACAACTGTACAAACACCTCTGAAATGACATGGTCTTGTTAAGCCGCAAAGTTCTTCTGTAAGAAGATGCATATCAACAAATGACTGAAAATTATCTTCGTACATTTCGTCAGGATCAGGAGCAAATATCAGATCTGCACCGGCTTCAAGACATTTTTCCTTATCTCTTTCAAGATCACGCGGATATGATGCAAGATCCTCGTTAGGACCAAACTGCATAGGATTCAGAAATATACTGACAACTACCTTGTCATTAGCTGCACGCGCAGCTTTTATAAGACTCTGATGGCCCTCATGAAGGTATCCCATGGTAGGAACAAAACCAACAGACTCGCCTTCACGTTTCCATGCTTTGACGATTTTTCGAACTTCACTGATCGTTTTAACTACATCCATTTTTATTGACCTCTTTTCAAATTACAGATTTTCCGGTTTTTCTGCAAGTGCTGCATAATCCGTGTCGTCATCAGGAACGAACGAATGCTCTTTTGACGGAAACTCACCGGACCCGATCGCATCAATATATGCTTTGAATCCTTCTTTCATAAGAGCTCCGACATCTGCAAATTTTTTTACAAATTTAGGGGTAAAGTCTGAATACATGGCGAGCATGTCCTGATAAACAAGAACCTGTCCGTCACATCCTGCACCGGCACCTATACCTATTACCGGAATTTTCAGAATTGATGTAATATATGATGCAAGCTTCTGTGGAATACATTCAAGAACAAGCATACATGCTCCGGCTTTTTCAATTTTTTTTGAATCTTCGATAAGTTTTAAAGCGGCATCATTTCCTTTGCCCTGTACCTTAAAGCCGCCAAAAGCATTTACAGACTGAGGAGTCAGACCGAGATGAGCTACAACAGGTATGGAAGCTTCAGAAATTGCTTTGATCATAGGACAAACAGATGCTCCGCCTTCAAGCTTGACAGCATTTGCTCTGCCTTCCTTTATTAATCTTCCGGCATTTGTTACAGCATCATAGACCGATGCCTGATATGACATAAAAGGCATATCTCCGATAACAAAAGCGTTTTTTGCGCCTCTTGCAACAGCAGCCGTGTGATGGATCATATCATCCATTGTTACTGATAATGTATCTTCGTAACCCAGCATTACCATTCCGAGAGAATCACCGACAAGTATACAGTTGATACCTGCCTGGTCCATTAGACAAGCTGTTGAATAATCATATGCTGTCAGCATAGAGATTTTTTCACCATTAATCTTTTGTTTCTGAATAGTTGAAATTGTATTTTTCATTGAAACAAACATCTCCTGTCTTATTTATATTAAAATTAAGAATTTCCTTTGGTCGTACATATTAATTATATTATTTTTATTGGTCAATGTCAACATAAATGAGATAATATTTTTTATTACTGTAACAAATCTTTAATATCCGTAAATCATATTATATAAAAAAACATGATTAAAAAAACAGATTCAAAACAAAAATACAATTTCTATGAAAACGTTATCAAATGTGTTGTTTTATTCTGTTTTAACAACGAATAAACTGTTAACACTCACAATTTGCATTAAAGTCACAAAAAATCTATTGACAAATACTGCGTTTTATTGTAACGTTAAATTATAAAGAAAAAAATACATTCAGGAAAGGATATGTTATATGAAAAAATATCTTACAGCATCAATAGCTGCATTTTCAGCCACTGTACTGACATTTTCTGCACTTGGCTTCCATAACACATATTATCCGGAAAACACAACAGTAACAGCTGCATCTGATTCTTCTGACTGGGGTGCAATGAATATCGGCGGCGGCGGATTTGTATCAGGTATAGTAACAGGTCAGAAAACAATGTACGCAAGAACAGATGTAGGAGGTATGTACAAATACAACTATGACAGCAACAAGTGGGAACAGCTTATGGGCTTTATCAGTGAAGCAGACAAAGGCTTTTTAAGCGTTGACGCAATGTGTATTGATCCAAACGACGACAACACTGCTTATTTTCTCTGCGGATGTGCATACTTTTCATCAGAAAGAACTGCTGTTTTCAAAACTTCTGACGGAGGTAAAACGTTTACAGAGTACGATGTAACTGACCTTATAAAAGTTCACGGCAACGGATACGGAAGACAGTGCGGTGAAGCTATAGCAGTAGACCCTGACAACTCAAATATTATTTACTGCGGCGGTGACACTGACGGACTTATAGTCAGCAAAGACGGAGGAAAAACATGGAATTATGATGATGATTTCCAGAAGCTTGGTCTTTTTACAAATGAGATAAAATGGCCTACATGGGGCAATGTAGTTGAAAAAACAACAGTCGGAATGGACTATGTAAACTGTAATGGAATCTCAACCATAGCTATAAACAATGGAAAAGTATATGTCGGAATCTCTGATAACACTATAGGTGCAAACGTTTACGTAGCTGATGTAGGCAAGGGCAACTGGAAGCCTTTGTCTTCCGATCTTCCTGAAAAGGCATTCCCTTCAAGAATCAATCTTGATGCAGACGGAAATCTGCTTATGGCTTATGTAGGCGGGCTACAGTTTGCAGCAACAGGCGGCGGACTTTACAAATATGACGTTTCAACCGGAAAAGTATCAAATATTTCACCTGCAGAAAACAGCTTCGGAAGCTGCGTAAGTCTTCCTGACAATTCAAATGAACTTATAGCAGCAACATGCGGTGTCTGGAGTTCACAGCTCTGGGACAAGGATGCGTGGGAAAATGATACAGTTTCATGGGGCGACCAGTTCTACCGCTCACATGACGGAGGCAAAACATGGGAATCTGTAACTCCAGGTGTAACGATCGGATGGCAGGGTCCTTTAGCTGCTGACTATCTCCAGGACGGCGGTCATGAATGGATAAGAAACAAAGCTATCCACTGGTGTGGTTCACTTGTACTCGATCCGCGAGACAGCGATCGAATCCTTATGACTTCAGGAAACGGTGTATTTGCATGTGACAACATCTGGGATGAAGTGCCTGTATACTACTTCCATCCGGACGGAATAGAAGAAGTTGTTCCACTTGATCTTGTAAGTGTTCCCGGAGGATATGTATATTCTGCTATCGGTGACTATGACGGTTTTATTCATAAGAGCGTTGACGAATCAATTCAGTATTCGCCTTCACTTGGATCAACCTCATGTATAGCATACTGTCCGGCAGACCCGAAAGTAATGTTCCGTGGTTCAATGAATGAAGCTAAGGGTTGCTATACGACAGATGGCGGAGAAACATGGAAAATGATCACAACCTCTGCTTCAAATGCCAAAGCAGCCATCACAAAGCTGGGCGAAGGAAAATACAGAATAATATGCGGAATGAGCTATAGTGACGACTTCGGATCCACATGGAAACAGATAAGCGGTATTTCAGTTTCGGGAGATCTCTGCTATCAGGTAGATTCAGAAAAACCAAATTATGTTTACGCTGCAGGAAATGACAACAACCCTTATGATGACTCTGTAAAGCCTCATAACTACCTGTTCGTAAGTGACGACTACGGTGCAACATTTACAAAAAAGACCATATGCGAATATGATAAAGCTGAAGAGTACAGCAGAATCGCAATGATCACAGGCACTTCAGGAAGTGTATTATGTCCTGCAGGATATTACGGACTGTATATTACAAAGGATTACGGAGAAAGCTTTACAAAACTTGAAGGTGTAACATCTTGTTTTGCAGTCGGAACAGGTGCAGCAAAAGATAAAAACTCTCCGAAAACCATATATATATGGGGAACATGCGGAAGTGACAAAAATACAGGTGCATACGCTTCAACCGATCTTGGAAAAACATGGGTCAAAGTTAACGATGACGAACATCAGTACGGCGGAACCGGAAACGGTAAATTTATTATCGGTGATATGAACGAATTTGGAACATACTACATGAGTACAGTCGGTATGGGAATCATTTATCACAAAAATGCATTTAATACCTCTTCTTCTCAGTCTCAAAGTGAAAATCCAACCACAACCGTTACAAAGGAAACAAAACATTCCGAAACAAAGGTTACCACAGAAACCACTAAGGTATCAGATACAGACAGTAATATTGTATATGGTGATCTGAACGACGACGGCACAGCAGATCTGACAGATCTCACTTTACTAAGCATCGCTTTGATGGATCGTACAAAATTTGATCAGAAACACGCAACAGCAGCTGATGTTGACGGAAATGGCGTTATCGATATTGCAGATCTGGCTCTCTTTAAACAGTATGTCTGCAAAGACAATGTTTACCTCGGACCAAGAAAAAAATAACTTAAAACCAAACATTATACTGAAAACCCCGGATAAGCAGAACCGCTTATCCGGGGTTATTACATTTATTTGATATTCAGTTATAAAAACACAGAGGATATCCCCCGACTCTGCTTGTTAAAAGCAGAGATTTGAAAATATGATCATTATTCAGCAGATGCTAAAACAAGTCTCTTAAGCGCCGGAAGATCTCCAATATTAAGATATCCGTCAGAATTAACATCGCCATTTAACATCTGTTTCTGTGAAAACTCGACATCATTCAAAAGATAAAGACTCAATGTGGTCAGATCTGTAAGATCAACAACACCGTTAAGATCTACATCACCGGCAAGTTTAGTAAATCTGAATGAATCAACAATTACTTCGTTGTCTGTTTCATCCTTAAGATAAAGGTTTTTAAAGTATAAAGTTGTTCCGTCGCTGAAACATCCGCCCGGAGTTGCCGGTCCTTCTCCGCCGAGGAAAAATACCCATTCGGCAACAGGAAGATCTGCGATTCCTTCAAATGAGCAGCTGACTTCAATAGTATCTCCGGCACTGATGGGAGTCATTGTCCAGGCCTTTGTATAGTCTGTGACAGCATCCTCACTAATATATCCTTTTGAATAAGAAAACATGGTAGATGTACCAAACTGATTGTGCCATGCTTCCCCTGCGGTAGCTTCTCCTACAGTCTGTGCATCAAGATTTCCTATTTTTGTATAGTAATATCCATCCTTATCTGAAGAAATTGAATATGTCATGGAGTATTTATGACCTGCTTCGATAGAAATCCCGGGATATCTGAACTGAACATCCCACTTGTCATCACCGCCGTGAGCAGCTCCGCCTGCATCATTGATAATATACTTATATTCATCCTCTTCCTTTTCAAGAACAGCATCAGCAGCTTTATGTGCATACATTGTCCAGTCTGAAGCGGATGAAGCATCCTGTTCACTGTCTTCTGCAAATACAGAAACAGATGACATACATAACAAAAATGATAAAGTAAATGAAAGTAATTTTTTCATTAATATTCACCTCATATTATTTTTTCTGAACTCAAGATAGCTTTCAAGAATTATGGTCGCTGCAACAGCATCAACCACAGCTTTTCTTTTTTTTCCTCTGGTATTTGTCTGATTGAGATAATAATGAGCAGAAACTGTTGTGTTTCTTTCATCCCAAAGCTTCACAGGAACATCTATAAGCTCTGAGAGCTTCTGCGAAAACAATTCGCATTTGTCAGCTCTCTCTCCTATCGTTCCGTTCATGTTTTTAGGATAACCGACAACGACCTCTTCGGCACCAAGTTCTTTAGCTTTTAAACTAACCTTTTCAATACATTTTTCAAAATTTCTTTCCTCTATGACACATACAGGAGATGCAAGTAATTCGCTTTTGTCGCACAAAGCCAGACCCGTTCTTGCATCACCAAAATCAACAGACATTATTTTCATCATTCTTCTCCTGAGATCACCAAGGTTCAACAGTACCGATAATTTCTGAAACAGAAGATATCTTGTTCTCATCAAGAAAATCATTCATTTCTTCAATGATCTTAACAGGAGCAAAAGGATCGGTAATAATAGCTGCTCCGACCTGGACAGCACTCGCACCGGCCATCATCATTTCTATTGCATCTTTTCCTGATGATATTCCGCCCATTCCTATTACAGGGATCTTTACAGCATTTGCTGTCTGCCACACCATTCGTACAGCAATCGGAAATACAGCAGGACCCGACATTCCGCCACAGTTGTTTTTCAGAACAGGTCTTCTTGTTCGCAAATCTATTCTCATTCCAAGCAGCGTATTTATAAGAGATACTGCATCTGCACCTGCGGCTTCAACAGATTTTGCAATAGACGCTATATCTGTAACGTTTGGAGAAAGCTTAACTATAAGCGGTTTTTTTGTTTTCTTTCTTACAAGTGAAGTAACTGCAGAAGCACCTTCACATGAAACACCGAAAGCGGCACCACCCTGCTTGACATTAGGACATGAAATATTCAGTTCTATCATATGAACATCTGTTGCATCAAGCTTTTCTGCAACCTCTGCACATTCCTCAGGTGTCGAACCTGCAATATTTGCTATTATTACTGTATCCTTTGAAAGGAGATTAGGAAGCTCATAAGAGATAAATCTGTCTATTCCGGGATTCTGCAAACCGACAGAATTTAACATACCCATTGGGGTTTCTGCTATTCTCGGAGAAGGGTTACCTGTGCGAGGCTGACCTGTCGTACCCTTTGTTGCTATGCCGCCAAGCTTTGAAAGCGGATAAAATTCTTCATATTCTCTTCCGTATCCGAATACTCCTGAAGCCGGAATAACCGGATTTTTAAAATCAATTCCACAAACTTTTACAGAAAGATCAGCCATTACCAGAATACCTCCTTAGAATCAAAAACAGGACCATCCTTGCATACATGGCCGAATTTTTCCTCACCGTTTTTCTTTACTTTGCAAGCGCAAACAAGACATGCACCAACGCCGCATCCCATTCTTTCTTCAAGAGAAACCTGACATGGAACATTATTTTTCTCAGCTTCTCCGGCAACTGCCTTAAGCATGGGAATAGGACCACATGACAGAACAGCTGCAGCATCTGATAATTCTTCTTTCAGAGGAACTGTAACCAGTCCGTGTACACCATATGAACCGTCATCAGTACAAATTATTACCTTTGCTCCGCACGCTTCAAAGTCCTCCTTAAGAATTATTGCCTGAGAATTTCTGAAGCCAAGGATAACCACTGCATTTTTTCCGTAATGCTCAGCCAAAGGAAGAAGCGGAGGAACACCGATACCGCCTCCGGTAATGATCACCTTTTTATCGGTCTGAGGAAGAACAAAACCATGTCCCAGAGGTCCGACAATATCAAGAACTGCTCCTGCAGGAGTATCAGCGATCAGCTTTGTTCCTTCACCCTTAGCCTCAAATACAATTCTGAGTGTTCCTTTTTCTCTGTCGATTCCGCAAATTGAAATCGGTCTTCTTAAAGAATGTCCTTTTGGCAGAATATGAATAAACTGACCTTCTGAAGCAGCATTTGCAATATCCGGACACAATATTGTAAAATCAAATATATTTTTTGCAAGTGTCTGCTTTTTTAATAAAACATAGTTGTTCTGAGTATATTTCATTATATGCTTTCCTTTCATATACCTATTTACGCTGATTTTCACATCATCTTTATTATTATATCATTTTTCAGAAAATACTTCAATATCCTGAACAAGAAAACTTCAAAGTAAAAAACGGCTCTGAAATGAGAGCCGTTTTTTATTTATTAATATTTTACGATCTGATAATTATTTCTGTGGTCCAAGAACTGCAGTCTTGTCACCAAGTACAAATCTCTTGAGAAGCGGAAGATCTCCGATATTGAGTTCACCGTTTGCGTTTACATCAGCAGCTTCAAGGTCAAGCTTTGATGTATCTATATCTCTGAGAAGGATCAATGAAAGTGCTGTAAGATCGCTGAGGTCAACAACGCCGTCTTTGTTGATATCACCATAGTTAATTTTTTTGCCTTCAGCTGTTTCTGTATCATTATCATTGTATCCTGTATTTTCAGTTACAATTATATCTGTTTCTTCAACAACAGTGGTTTCTTCGGAAGTTGTTGTAGTTTCCTTTACTGTTGTTTCTTCTGCAGCGGTCGTAGTTTCTTTTGCAGTTGTTGTTTCTTCTGCAGTTGTTGTTTCTTCTGCAGTTGTTGTAGTTTCTTTTACTGTTGTTGTTTCTTCTGCAGTAGTTGTAGTCTCTTCTGCAGCTGTTGTTTCAGCAACTGTGGTTTCTTCAGTTACATCAAAATTAATAAGATCTGAAGGATCTGCATCTCCTACAAGAATATATCCGCTTTCAAGTCTGTAATTTTCATTTGAATTTGACTTTTTAGCTGTATTTGATATTATCATATCTTTTGTTTCGATCCAATTGATATAATAAGCACCATCTCCATCAGGAATTTCAAAAGTCAAAGTTGTAATTATTGTTCCGGATGTATAATTTCTGTCAGAAGCAGAAATTACTACAGAACTTGTATCAGCATTTGCTTTAATGACCATATATTTTGCTTTTGAGGTCTGAACAAGCTTGATTCGGCTGTCGTATACGATTGAAACGCCAAGAGAATCCACATTCAGATTTGTACCTTCAGCAATTTTGACATCAACTGTAACAACCTTAGTGCCTTTTTCAACTTTTTTCTTATCGATCTCCAGAACAATTACATCTGAACTTTCAGCATACACTGAATCAGAACTGATCAGTTTTTCATTTAAAACGGAAGTGGATACAAAACCGCCCCAGATCAAAACAGCAGCACATACACCTGCCATCATTTTCTTAAAATTCATAATAAAACTCTACCTCCTGAGAAATCACTTTAAATATCTTCTATTTTTGTTTTTGTGTATTCACAAACAAATAAAAACCACCATGAATATTATACAACATAACTAATCTTTAGTCAACAAATAATAGAAAAATAATTTATATTTTTTATTAATTATTATTAAAACTATTATCAAAGAACACTATTTTTTTGTTATAATTTTACATTTCATTTCTATTAAATATCTATTTGAATGATATTTATTTGTAATACTGAATAGAGTAGGAGGCTAACCAATATTTGATTAGCCGACCTCTCACACCGCCGGGCGCACACAAATAAAGCAGTGTCAAATGACACTGCTTTATTATTATTAATGAGATGATCCTATAAAATCAGTAGGATCAAGAGTATTTGAACGATCATAACTAAACGGTATCTTATGAACTTCAAAATGAAGATGAGGACCTGTAGACCAGCCTGTAGTTCCACCATAGCCTATGGTCTGTCCCTGAGACACACTCTGTCCGACCTGCACTACAGCTGATGACATATGTCCGTAAAGTGTAGCATATGTTCCGTCGCTGTGAAGAATAACAACGTAATTGCCATATCCGCCTCCGCATCCGCAGCTTCCTGACTTACCATAATTATGCGTACACGAATTATTTACGCTTGCAACGATACCATCTGCAACGGCAACTATCTGTCTGCCCATTATTGAACCGCTTCCGCCTGAGGTAATATCAACACCCTTATGATTATCAAGAGATCTTGGACCATATCCTGATGTGATCATTCCAAATCCCGGAACAGGCCATATAAATCCTGATGATCTTACCTCCTGAATCTGTGCTTCTGTTTCCGGAACCACAGAAACAGCTTCCGTTACAACAGGTGCTTCGGAAACGGGTGCTTCTTTTTTTGCAGCTTCTTCAGCTTTTCTCTCCTGTTCTTTTTTCTCTTCCTCTGCTTTTTTTCTTTCAGCTTCTCTCTTTGCTTCTTCTGCGGCAATAGATTCAGAAACTGAAACAGATTCAGAGTATTTTATAGAAGCTGCTATTGATTCTTCTCGAATCTTATTTTGTAAAGCTTCAATATCTGCTGAGATTTTTCTCAGTTCTTCTTCCTGTTCACTAAGAGCTTTTTCCTTGTCTTCTACTTCACCCTCCAGACCTTCTCTCTCAAAAGACAGGTCAGCAAGATCAGATTCATTATTTTCATAATTCAAAGCCAGCTCAGCAAGAGCTTTTTCAAGTTCAGCTTTTTTCGCATCAGAATCAGTCAGATTTTGTTCAAGTTCGTTTTTCTTGGAAGCAAGTACTGATTTAAGATTTTCTGTTTTCTTTACGTCATCTCTGATACTTGAAATAAGACTTGCATCATGTTCACTTATTCTTGCGATCAGTTCATACTTTGCAAGAATATCATAAAAATCAGCTGAACCTGTAAAGATCGAAAACATGCTGTCATTTCCGGAAATATAAGAGGTTCGGATTCTCTTTTTTAGCAATTCTTTATTTTTTTCAAGGTCAAGAGAACATTTGAAAAGCTGATCTTCAAAATTTTTGATTTGAAGCTCGTTATCTTCAATAGATTCATTGAGCTTGATGATCTGATTATTTACCAGATAAATATTCTGATTCTGAAGATCCATTTTTTCATCAAGACACTTCTGTATCTCCAGAATTGATTTTTCGTTTTCTGCAACATCTGTAATTTTCTTTTTGGCAGTCTCTATCTCACTCTGAAGTTCTTTTAATTTCTTTGAATTTTCCTGCTTAAGATTTTCAAGATCATCAACTGTCTGTTCGGCCATAAGCGGTGTACTATGATGAAATCCTGTACAGCAAAAAGAATGAACTGTCATCATGGAAAAAACTGATAATGTAATTATTAACGTTCTGAGATTCTTTTTCATATTTTTGATTTCGGATATAATTCCGTTTCCTTTCTATATCTTTTAATCTAAACAAATATAAGTAATTCTCAAAATATATAACATATATAAAATACCACATAATATAAAATTTTTCAAGCTTTATCGAAAGAAAAATACTTGAATAATAATAATTTGTATAATCTGACGGTATTTCGCCATTATTTATCTCAAAGTAGCTGTAATAATATGGCATAAATAGGATAATTTACTTTTTCCATACAATTTATTAATAATTCCAAATCTGTTTGTTTTAATAATAAAAATAATATTATTTAAAAATTTTATGTATAATTGACAAATATGAATTCTTTGTGTATAATATTTTTATGAATCAATAACCGATATTACCATTTTTCAAACAACAGATCATTTCTTAATTTCAATATCAGCATTATTAAAAACTACCTGTGATCATCTTTTCATGATCTCGCATCTTTCTTCTGAAAAATAATATAACCACATTTCAAGTTCAAAAAAAGAAAGGGATTCTACAATGAAAAAATCAGATTATACAGAAAAAGAGATAATAAAAAAAGAAAACTCAATGCTCAATTTTTTCAAAACAAATATTATTTTTTTAATTACAATGCTCTTTGTTTTATCATGTATAACTTTGATCATCTGCTTTTATGCAGGTTTTTATGGTAAACTTAAGACAGCAAGCTCTGAAAGCATGGTAAAAACAAATACATTTGAAAGATCCGAACCTCAGAAAAAATCTGAAATAAATAATGCTGTTCAAAAGAATACTGATTCAAAAAAAATCGGTGAAATGTACGCATGGTATTATTTTGACCGCATAGTCAGCCCTGATTATTCCGGTATTTTATATGACGCAGACAATGACGGCGAAGAAGAATATGTTTATGAAAAGAAAACACAGTATTTTTACAAAAAATACAATGGGAAAAAACTTGTTTCGTATGAATATCTTCCTCCAAATTCTATCCTTTCATCATTCAAAAATGAAGAACTGACTGAAGAATGCCGCCAGAAAGCTGCTGAATATGGTTATTGTGAAAACGATGATTTTGAAATTGTGCCGGAAAATACTTTACTTGGAATGACTGTTCTGAAGACAGAACCTATATTGCTTCTGTCAAAAGCTCAAAACGATTCTGCTGTACTGAATGAACTGCCGGGAGGATTATTTATCAACTGCCTCACGTTTTATGACAGCATGGGAAATTTTACATCTGACGGTGCATATAACGGAACGTATGCCTGGTCTGAAGTAGTGACTTTCTACAAAGGCAATAAAATAAGAGGATTCATCAAATCCGACGATCTTATTCTGGATGATAAATCAAACTGACCTGAAAATAAATATTCTTATCGGGGTATTCTAAAAGCTCTGTGTTTTTATTGCTAAGCTTCTTTCACATTTCCTCATTTTCGCAACATTTAAAAATGCATTTTTATATTATATTGTTAAATCGCAATGCAATTATTTGTTATGTTTTTTGTCATTCAAAATATTGACTTTTACCATATACTCAGATATAATAAATAACAGAAAAAGAAAATATTTAACATTATGGTCTTTTTTATTTTATGATTTTTGGTAAAAGGGGAAAATTACAATGAACAAAATAGTAATACCACCACAGTATCTTGCATTGGCATCAGATTATCCGAATCTGACTCCGTGCAGAGTCAGCTGTGAAGAAAACGGCAGTTATACGGTTATTTCCGGATCAGATGAGATACCTGCTGTTCTGGCAAATGATTTTTTTAATGAATCAACTGCCTTTCCGGTAATAGGAGACTATGTAGTTGCTGATATTCAAAATGGCAATGCCGTGATCTATAATATACTTTACCGTAAAAGTACATTTACTCGCAAAAGCTCAGCACATAACAGCAAAGAAACAATTATCGCTTCAAATATCGATACAGTTTTTATCTGTCTTCCGCTCGATGACACTTTTGATCCCAGAAAAGTTGAGAAATATATATCCTCTTCATGGGACTGCGGTGCTTCACCTGTTCTTGTTCTTACAAAAGCAGATCTGTGTTCAGATGTTGACAAAAAGCTCGCAGGTATAGAACGTTTTATTGTAGGTGTGGATATTCTTGTTACAACAGCTGTTTCCGACGATGGATATGATAAGCTGCTTCCATATTTAAAACCCGGAAAGACCATTGCGTTTGCCGGTTCTTCAGGTTCGGGAAAAACTACTTTGATAAGCAGACTATCAGGATGTGAAACAACAGCAGATCCTGAAAATCAAAAAAATAATTCCGAACATAAAAAGCTGATCACTCTTTCTGAAGGTGCAATGATAATTGACACACCTGAAATGAGAGGACTTGGTCTATGGGAAACGGAAGAATCCGGTGAAATGACATTTTATGATATTGAAGATCTTATTTCAAAATGCAGATTCAGAAACTGCACTCACACAAACGAACCCGGATGCATGATAAGAAAAGCAATAGAAAACGGCACTCTTACAGAAGAAAGACTAAATGCATTCAATAAAATATTAACTGACAATTCCAATCTCGAAGATCCTGACGGTTTTTTGACTGTCAAGGATAAGCGTTCCAAAAACGCTTTAAAATCAAGCAGATTTCAACGAACATTTTCAGAATAAACAGACCCTCATTTTTTTCAAAGCTCTGCTTTTAACAAGCAGAGACGATTCGAAGGATCAGTTCCCGCTAAGTCGGAGAATGTACTCTTCATCGTTATAAAAAAATGAGGGCTTTTTTCAAAGTTCTGTGCTGTTCAAAGCTCTGCTTTTAACAAGAAGAGGCGATTCGCAAAATCGGTTCCCGCCGCCTGCAGAGGCGGGGGATATCCTCTGTGTTGTTATAAATTAATGCCATGTGTAATAAAAAACACATGGCATTTAATTTATATAATTAAATATTATTCAAAGATATTCAAATAAGCAAAACTCATTTACAGAGTAGGATCATTAACAATACCTGTATATACAGGAATACCAAGATTTGTAGAAATATAGAAGAAAAACGGCTTGTTAAGATGGAAGGAAACCGTATGATCTGTAAGCATAGGAGTAAACTCATAATTATCAGAATGTTTTCCTCCGCATCCGTTTTCGTCTATTTTTAAGGAAGCTTCACTGTAAATATCTTCAAGATGAAGTTCACTTTCCGAAAGTGAATCCAATGTATTTTTCTCAGAAAAAATTCCTGAAATGCCCAGACTACCGGACATTTCTTTCAGAGAAAACAATGAAGAAATGCTGAACTTAGGAACTGAAAAGTTAACCGAACATTTTTCATATGTAAGTTCCTGATTGAACAATTCTGACAAATAATCTTCATGAAGTACAAGATAATCAACATCAAAAGTATCATATGGAAGTACAAATGTCATTCGATATCCGTTGCTCATCGGAAGAGAAAACATCTTCCCTGCCTGTCCTGTTCCGACAGACTGATTTCTGAAATTCTTAACAAGGAAATCACATCTTACTCTGCTTCCGTCAGCTTTGTCAAAAGTTTTATTTATTACATGCTCAAAAGGAGTGATCCAGCTGTTTTTAAAGCAAGGAGAATTAATTATCAAAGCGGAATCATTTTTTAATTCTCTGTTTACATTTATTCCTGAACCTGTTTGTAAACAAAGCCATTTTTCCATATCTTCATGATAGTTTTTATTTGAAAAATCGGTTACAAATGAATGTGCTTTATATGATCTTGCCTCTGTTTTAAGGACATCACTTTTAATATTATTAATAACTGAACGATCCATCCAGATCGAATTTGACAGTTCAAAACAATTTCCTTCATCTGAATTATTAAAATATAATGCACCGATAATACTTTCATTTTCTTTTCTCAGATTTTCCTCAGAATTTGCTGACAAAAGCTTCAGAAGCATATTCTTAGTCTTTGAATTTTCACACTCGCATGCCATCGACATACCGTTGTAAAGAGCAACAGGCGAGAATATAACATTTTTTAACTTGGAATTGCTGTTAATAAGAAAAGAATACAAGCATGAAATAGAAAAGTTTTTTACAAAAGAAAAATCCATATTCCGTTCAGGTTTTTTCAATAAACTCAGATCAGGTCTGATAAAAGCTCTGATAGTACTGTTGTTCTCAGTTTCATCTGATACAGTTCCGTTACCTTTAAAAATGATCCTTACATTTCCTTCAGGATCTCTGTAAGAAATGTTTTTACTTTGAACGCACACTTCTATTCTTTCATCAGATGTTCCGCCAAGCCAGTATTCCATATGAACATCATTGTCTTTCCAGATATAGTCGGGTTCATTCTGTCTCAGTCTGAATAACAGCATGATCTCATCAAAGTTTTCGTGACGCGAACAAATATCCATAGCGTTTTCAAAGCTTAGAAACTGATTGGTTTTTTTTCTAAGTCTCGGAATAGTATTGGTTTTTTTGTTTACTGCCGGCATAGTTCTTTTTCTCATAACGATTTCCCCTTTACATATTAATTCCATAAATCATAATAATATCAAAACAAATCAAAGGATATGAAAACATGTTGTATTAAAAAAATCTAAATCGTTATTAGTGAATATTAATGATTTATTTCGATATTTTGTAAAGATTATATGTATTTTGATAATATTATAAAACAAAAATCTACTTTATGCAATAGTTTTGACAAAAATATTTAGTGCAAATACAATATTTATGAAAAAGCAATAATAAAAAAGTGTGTAAAATGTCTAAATTCACAAAGCAAAAGAGTCGCTTAATGATCATACGATCTTAAGCGACTCAGATAATATAAAATCAAAACATTTATGGCAAAGGATGACCTGCTGCAAGATAAAGTCTGTACCATTCCTCTCTTGTCAGAACTAGCTCACTTGCTTTAAATAAATCAGTCAGTCTCTGTTCATTAGTTGTTCCGCTTATGACCTGCATACCGGCAGGGTGACTGAGAATCCATGAGGCTGCAATAACAGTGTTGGAAACATTGTATTTCAAAGCGATCTCATCAATGCAGTTATTTAGTTTTTCATACTCCGGAGCTCCAAGAAAACAGCCTTTCCAGTCAGGCATCTGAAACGGAGACCACGCCTGTATCGTCATATCATGCAGTCTTGAATAATCAAGTACACTTCCGTCCCTGTCTGCTGAACCGCCTGATGTCATATTGACTTCCATGCCGTTAGCGACCATATTTGAAACAGGAAGTGAAAACTGAAGCTGATTGATGATCAGATCCTGTTTAACATATTTTTTCAAAAGTTCTATCTGCATAGGCTTATGGTTTGATACTCCAAACCTTTTTACTTTTCCTGAACCTTCAAGTTCATCAAATGCACAGGCAACTTCATATGGATCAACAAGAGCATCCGGTCTGTGAAGCAGCAGAATATCAAGATAATCAGTTTTAAGTCTCTTTAAACTGTTTTCCACGGAGCGAATTATATGTTTTCCGGAAAGATCATAATGTGGATTTTCAGCGTCAGGGACTATTCCGCATTTTGACTGAAGAATAATATCTTCTCTTTTTAATGAAGAAGAACTGAAAGCCTTTCCGAACAATTCCTCACTTTTTCCGCCTCCATAAATATCAGCGTGATCGAAAAAGTTGGCACCGTTTTCAACAGATATATGTATCAGATGATCCATAGTTTTTTCATCAAGCTCAGCGAAACGCATACATCCTACAATAACAGAAGGCACCATAACAGATGTGTTTGATAGTTTTATTTTTTTCATAATAATAATTTCCTTTTTTAAAGAATATTATCAGCCTTTAGTCTTGCTTTTAAACGCATATAAAGATCTTTTGTTTTACCCGGCAGTTCTGAGACATGTATTTTATATAAAAAAGCAGGTGATATCATTATATGAGCAGAGAAATAATTTGAAAGATCTCCTCCGGTCAGAATTTTATTTTCAAGGTCGACAACATAGTATTCTCTTAACAGCTCTTTGTTTTCTGCAAATAATATCATTCCGTATTTAATTTTTTTATCCTTGCCGATCTGCGTTACAACATCACCGTTTTTGAGCATACAGGGATACAGCGGATGACTGAATCTGCACATTGAATCACAGGAATCACAGGAACTGTCCTTTTGCTCCGGGCATTCTTTTGATTCAGTTTCTTTTTGAGTAAAGTAATTTAAAAGTGTACCACGTATGCTTAATCTTGCCTCTGCAACAAAATCGTTTTCCTGAGGTTCCGATAATACCCTTCTCTTAACTACTTTTATTTCTATATTGTTGTCATCAAGCATCGGATATTTCTGAGCAAAAAAATTCAGCATATTTTTGGCCGATTCAAATGACACAGTCAAATATTTCTCTTCAACATGACTGTATTTATAATGAATATTTAATTCATATACGCATGTCGGATCATTTGTGTTAAATGCCTCCTGTGAATATTTCATCTCTATAAGAAGATTATCTGCAAACTCAGAAGATTTTTCCTCAAGAAGCAGAGAAGCCTCATACAGCAGAAGAACTTTTTCCTCAAATGAACCAGCCAGATCATTTATCATTTTCACCATATCCGAATCAGAAAAATCAAATTTGGATTTAATTATTTTTTCCTTCAGCTGTATAGATGGTATCAGAGTAAGAAGCTTATATTTCAAATCAGACTTGTTCATAACTTCCTCCGTATAAAAAGCAGATCTTATTCCTCAAGTTCTTTTTCATAAAAATTATCGATCATATCGACAACATCAGGAGCTACAATATTGAATTTTAATCTGTTTACCTTAGACCAGTACTTTTCAGAAATATCTTCAGAAAGATTGTCATTTTTGGATTTCATATTTTCATAGCTTGAATTGATCTCACGTCTGTACTGTGCGCATTCAGCAGAATACAGATAGGAACCATGATCATTTCTGTACTCATCCGAAAAAGTAAAATATTCAACATTGGGATTTATTATCTGATCACTCTTTGAAATAATGGAAGCACCTTTATATGAGATCTTAGGATCATTGTCCGCATGTACGATAAGTACCGGAACATCTGATTTATTTATTCCGTCAATCGCGGAAAGATCAGCATTATCTCCGAAAACTGATTTGTTGATAAGCTTTATATATGGATAAAATAACTTTGAAACACTTCCGAATCTGTTGTCAAGTGTTTCCTCAAGCTCAGATACAGAATCACAGTAACCTGATAATGAAACTGATGCTGTAATATCATGATCAAAATTCAAAACAGCAGCTGCTGCGTATCCACCCCAGCTGTGTCCGAGAAGTAAAAAAGGCATGTCTGACAATTCCGGATCTGTTTCCGCGTATGTAATTGCAGCGTCAAGATCCAGTGCTGACTGAACAAGACCAATGGTTGATTCGCCGGTACTTCCGCATGTACCGGTAGCATTATATGTAAACACCTTGTATCCACAGTCATACAAGCCTTTCAAAAGAGTAATATATGTCTCATGATATACATCTATACCATGAGCAAATATAATCAGCCCTTTTGTATGGTCTTCTCCGTAAATAAACCCTTCAAGAGTGTTTTCACCTGAACTGAACGAAACTTCCTTTCTGTCCATACTGTCTGAATAATCTTCATAGGAATAGTTAGCAGTAAACCGTTTATCCGGTACTTCGGTTCTTGTAAAACCTTTATTCATCTGATCAGCAATAATTGCATATCCTGCAAACAGTATAACAACGATCAGGACAGTAATAATAAAAATGATCAACAATACTTTATTTACCGTACTTTTCTTTTTTTCTTCCATAATAGCACCCCATTATTTGCTTTGTTATAAATGAGTAATGATAGTATGAAGCTTTTCTTCTTTTTATCTGTCATTTGAAAACTTCAAGTTATATTATATCACATAATCAATCAGTATACAATATTTATCAGGAAAATATTTGTTAAACATGCATACTGCTCATAATAAAATAAGCTTTGCAAAACATGCAAAGCTTATTTATGTAAATATCAGTATTCAAAGCTCTGCTTTTAACAAGCAGAGACGGCGATATCCTCTGTGTTGTTATAATTCTTCTCAGGTTTGATGAGCCAGTGAAAATAGTTCTGACTGAAGTGTCTCATAATCATCGTCATCCAAGAAAATAGAATTAATTGGGATCGAATACTCATCACCCTTTTCTTTATAAACGCTGATATACAATGCACAAACACCTGTTTTAAAGCTTTTATCAGTGAAAAACATTTGATTTGAAAAATATTCAGGTTTATTCACTGAAATATAATTATATTTTGCCAGCAGTTTTGCAAGACCTTTTTCATCATATTTTTTCATATTATACTTTTGATGCTTAACATTCGGATACTTGATATAGAAATTATTCTCATTTTCGTAAAAACTATAATAGAAATAATTTACATTATAAGAGACATAATATCTCCATTCTTTATTCTCATAGAATACATCAATATCACAGCTGTAATTTCTGTCTCCGCTGCCGTCATCCATTAAAAGATTTTTTGCCATACCAAACATATTTGTTTTACAGAAAGCAAACATAACTGCGATAAAAGCAACATAATACAATACATACAAACCTATCCATTTTAACAGCAATGTCGCATGAAATTCTTTTCTCGATCCGATAACTCTTAAAATAATCATTCCGATTATTCCGATAACGTTAATAAATGCAAAAAAACCAATACTATCATCAGAGTATGATACCATGAAAATGATAATTGATGATAAAAATAAAAGGAACTCGTAAAACACTCTGTTTACTACCGGTTTTCCAACAGACTGAACATCTCTTCTTTCAAAAGAAGCAAGTCCTAAAAAAATGACAACAACAGATAATACGATATTTACAATGATCGCAAATACGCTTACATCGTCAATCTGGAAAAAAATGATCGCAAAACCAGGAATCATTTTCAGTAATCTGACATTCTCAACATTCGGAGAATAAATCAGGAATTTTGATGAAACAAATTCGAGGAATAAAAACGGGAGCAATGAAAAAACAAACGTCAGAAGAATCGGAATATATACTGCTTCTGATTTTGAACCAACACATGAAAGACTGAATGCGGTTACTGCTATGACAAAAAGTGCAACTGCAGCAATGATCAGATTATACTTAAAACAAACTGATATATCAGGCATCTCCTCGTAGTATGGACCGACAGAATTTTGAATATTCACATAATAACAAAAGGAGAAATAAAGAAATGATAATATGTTAAAAAAAGTTGTTATAATAAGAAAAGGGAAATAAAAAATTATTCCAATAGTCAGTAAATGCGAAAAATATCTTTCTCTTGACGACAGCGGAAGTGACATCTGAACATCAGCTGCAGTATTGTCATACATATCCTTGAAAACATTTTTGCAAACAACAAACAAAACGAACATCAAAATCAAAAATGGAAAATAAGTGATATCGTACCACCTATAGCTCAAAGAATAAGATGCACGAAACTGAACTATTCCAAAAAACATAATAAGTATCAATGATATGATCCTTATTTTCTTGTGTTCGATCAATTCCGACCTTGCACTATTGTAAATTCTTTTAAACGACATATTTAACGCTCTCCTTCTTAATATACATATATGTCAGCATTAACTAATAAAAAATAAAACAATAATCTTAAATGCTGTTTATTTCTGTGAAAGTGAAAGCAATTCTGAATACATCAGCTCATATTCACTCTTGTCAATATATATTGTATCAAACATAACTCTTTCTTCATAATTGTCACTGTATTTTTTATTATAAAAAATACAGAACGAACATGCCTTCAGTGTTTCTTCCTTTTTGGAAAAAAACATATTATAATTAAAAAAGCCGGGTCTGTTTATATTTATTTTATTGTATTTGGCAAATATTTTTGCAAGCTGTTTAGTATCAAATTTTTCTAAAGTGACGGAACTGTGTTCGAGATACGGATGATTATCCCTGAAATTTTCGCTGTAAGTATCGTCTGCGTAATACTCTCTATGATAATTATTGTATAAATGGAACGAATTTCTTCCATCACAATTTTCAGTAAGTATACTGATCTCGCAGATGTATTTATCATCTGAATAATCATCTTTAAAACATTGTTCGGCAAAACCAAAAATATTTGTTTTACATGTTACAAACATAAGAAGTATAAAAGCAACATAATAGAGTACGTATACTCCGACCCATTTTAAAAGTAAAACAGGACGAAACTCTTTTCTTGATCCAATTATTCTCAAAATTATAATGCCTATCATTCCGAAAAGATTAAACACTATAAAAAAAGAGAACTCATTGTTTACATAAGAAATAAAAAATACAACTACAGAAGTTATAAATAAAAGAAATTCATAAAATACTTTGTTTACAACAGGCTTTCCGACAACCTTTACATCTCGTTTTTCATATACTGCCATGCCTATAACCAAAACTACCGCTGACAGTAATATATTCACTATGATGTCTGTTATTTTCAGTTCTTCAATATCGAAAAATAACAAAGCAAAACCGGGTATCCATTTTAAAAGCCTGATATTATCTATATCAATATCGAAAAAGATAAATCTGGATGAAATAAAATCACATACCAAAATAGGAAACAGAGAAAAAATAGAAAGCAAAATAACAGGAATATACAATGCTTCAGATTTAGCCCCAATACACGATACTGCAAAAGATGTAACAGCAATAACAAAAAATGTAACCGCAAAAAGAATAAGCTCATACTTAAAATATTCCGATAAAACAGGCATGTATTGCCCTCCGGAATGAAAGTTGATCTTTCCCAAAGCTTCCATTTTTAAATAATCAAGATAATAATATCGGCACATGATAAAAGCTGCAATATTTGAAAAAGCGGAAACTATCAGAAACGGGATTTCAAAAATAAAACCGATAGTCAGAAAATGTGAAAAATATCTTTCTCGTGAAGAAAGCGGTAATGACATCTGTACATCAGCTGCTGTATTATCATACATATCCTTGAAAACATTTTTGCAGACAATAAACAAAAAGAATATCAAAATAAAAAACATCAAATAATTCGGATAAAAATCCATACTGTCCAGTAAATATAGATTAATTAAATACTGAAAAATTCCAAATACTATTATCAGTATCAATGAAATGATCCTTGTTTTTTTATGCTCGATCAGTTCTGATTTTGCACTTTGATAAATTCTTTTAAACGACATTCTGTTACCTCCTCTTCAACTATGCCTTTTCATAAATGAATACTTCTTCAAGATTTAAAGGAAGTTCTTCATAAAACAAAGGTTCAAGCATTCTAATTTTATCTTCCGTGTTATCATTATCAGATACTATTATTTTTATTACATGTCCGTCACGTGAATAATCATCAAAATTGATACCGGCATCTTTTATATTTTCCGGTGTGATTATTCTGTCGCCTGAGATCATTTGATATTTTTTTACACTAGATTCAACTGCCGATGCCCTGTCAGAGAAAACAAGTTTTCCTTTTGAAAGTCTCATAACCTTATCACACATGTCGCCTATCTCAAGAACATTATGTGATGATACTATCAGAGTAGTACCATTTGTTCTGACTTCATCAACTATTATTTCCTTTATCATTTTCCTCATGGCAGGATCAAGACCGTCAAACGCCTCATCAAGTATCAGATACTTTGTATGACATGAAAGTCCTATCAGAACAATTGACTGTCTTTTCATTCCTTTTGAAAACGTGGAGAGTTTTCGGTTAAAAGGTAATTCCAGCTGTTTACCGAGCTTAAATAGAAGTTCTCTGTCAAACTGCGGATAATAACCGGAATAGTACTTCATAAGTCGATCAAGTGTAAAATCAGAATACTCAATCGTTTCATCATTTACAAAAAACAGTTTTTCTTTTGCAGCCGGATTGTTAAAGCTGATCAGTCCGTCAACCTTAACAGTTCCTGATGTTGGCTTATATACTCCGCAGATTATTCTCATCAGGGTTGATTTTCCTGCACCATTAAATCCCGTAAATCCGTAAATACAGCTTTCAGGGATCTGAAAGCTTACTGAATCCAGAGCTTTCTCTCTTGGTGCGGACTCCTCAATATCAGCACCTTTTTCACTTATATATTTTACTTTGCCGTGATATGGTTTATTTTCAAAGACCATTGAAACATCCGAAATATCTATCATTTTATATGCTCCTTTCTCAAACTTTCTGAGATTTTTTAGTATATTACTGTTATAATAACATATAAAAAATGATTACGCAATATTTATAAATAAATTTTAATTATTTTTAATTATTTGTAATTATATATATCTAAATATGTAATAATTACGCAATCTACTCAAATATGATTACGATGCGACTGCTCATTTCAACAAAAATTATTAAATTGACACTTGTTTTTTTATGTGTTATAATCAATTCAGTAAACAATCTGTGCAAATATCATAGTACGGAGGAATATAATATGAAAAGAAAAACAAGAATAACAACACTTGCATTGTCACTGGCAATGCTGGTGTCAATAGGGTCGAACATTTCGGTTTCATCATCTTCAGGGACATTATTTTGTTCATTTGCTGATTCAGGGAAAAAAATAACAAGCGGAGGGATATATACTATCTCTGCCGCAGTCAGTGGAAAATATCTGACAGTTGAAAAAAACGATAATGTCGCCCAGTATTCAGAAGAAAACAGTAATGATCAGAAATGGAGGATAATCAGCACGGGAAACGGCACATGTGCGATATTCAGCCTTTCAGACAGTACAAAAGCACTGACTGCTGAAACGGGTAATAATGAAAACGGAGGAAATATCTGCGTATCAGAATACAAAGATCTGAAATCACAGCATTTCATTCTTCACAGGGCAGGTGCCTGCTACTATATAACAGCGGAATGCTCCGGAAATGCTGCTCTGGATGTATATGATCAAAGTACAGAAAACGGTGCAAATATTGATCAGTGGGATTACTGGGGAGGAGACAACCAGAAATTTTTTATAGGTTCAGCAAACGACGGAAAAGATCTGATGTGCTGTGATTTTAACGGAGACGGCTGTGTAAATATATCCGACAGGATACTTATGCAGTATGGAATAATGAACGGTTTTGATGACTTTCTTCAGTATTCTGCTGATCTGAATAACGATAAATCAGCAGATCACAAAGATCTGAATCTTCTGAATGAATACTTTTTCGGTTCTTCGTCCACAAATGCCGGAAAATATATTGAACTTCCCCAGGATGCAGACAATGACACTTGCTATCTGTTTGCATATTTTAACGGCAACGCTGCTGAAGAAGAACGACTTTCATATGCTGTAAGTCTTGACGGCTATAACTTCACAGCACTAAACAATAAAAAACCTGTATGGCAGTCAAATATGGGAACCGGATGCATAAGAGATCCTTTTATTTTCAAAGGACAGGACAATTATTATTATTTACTTGCAACTGACATGAAATCTTCTCTCGGATGGTCAAGCAACAAAAACCTGATCCGAGCAAGATCAAAAGATCTGATAAACTGGACAGACACTTCAATTATTGAAATAGCAGGTAAATACTCTTCAACCACAGGATGCGACAGAGCATGGGCTCCACAGGCACTATGGGATGAATCAAAGAATTCATACATGATCTACTGGGCAAATCATTCAGACGAAACAGGATCAAGAACCATTATGTATTACGCATACAGTAAAGATCTGAAAACTCTTGATACCTCCCCTGCCCTTCTTTTTGCTCCTTCCAACGGAGACAGTGCGATAGATTCTGATATTATATATCAGAACGGCAAATACTATATGTATTATAAAAACGAAACAAACAAGAGAATATATCTTGCGGAATCTTCAAACGCGAGTGGTCCGTATAAGGAGATCAAACAGATATCAGAAGGCAGTCTCGGAGTTGAAGGTCCGAATATTTACAATATTACAGGAACAAATCAGTGGCTGCTTATGTCAGATGCTTACGGTGACGGTTATTATGTAATGCAGCAGACTTCTGATCTTGAAAACTTTACTACAGTAAGCAGAAATGACTACAGCTTTGATTTTACACCGCGTCACGGATATGTTATTCCTATCTCAGGAAAACAGTATGACGATCTTCTTGATGCATTCCCGTCAAACAGTGTTCCAAAACGAAATCATAACAATACGGCTTCATCGTCATATCCTGATCCTTTTATAACAGAACGAGCTGATCCGTATATAGTTGACGGAGAAAACGGTTATTATTATTTCACAGCTTCCTATCCTGCTTATGGAAGTGTTGACAAGGGATACGACAGAATAATTTTAAGACGCAGCAATACGGTCTCAGGTCTTGCAAAGGCAGAAGAAAAAACCATATGGAAAGCACACAGCAGCGGAATAATGTCAAAGCATATCTGGGCTCCGGAAATGCATAAAATAAACGGAACATGGTATATATTCTTTGCAGCAGGAAGCGACAGCAACATATGGGCCATAAAACCATATGTACTTAAATGCAGCGGAGATCCATACAACGGACAATGGACAGAATGCGGACAGATGCAGCCGTCATACGGTGATACCTCTTCCTTTGAAAACTTCTCACTTGATATGACATACTTTGAAAACAACGGAAAGCATTATGTCATCTGGGCTGAAATAAAAGGAGATTCTTCATTGTTTATGGCGCAGATCGATCCTTATGAACCATACAGGCTGATAAACAAACCAATTATGCTGACTAAACCTGAATATGACTGGGAAATGGTCAACAACAGGGTAAATGAGGGTCCGTCAGTTCTGAAAACCGACAGCAAGATATATGTCTACTTTTCAGCATCAGGTACCGGCTCTGAATACTGTGTAGGAAGACTCGATGCAGATATTGATTCAGATTTGATGAATGCATCTAACTGGAACAAATTATCATACCCTGTTCTTTCGACCGGAGACCTTACGAACGCTGCCGGTCCGGGTCACAACTGCTTTGTTACCGACGAAAATGGTGATCTTTTGTTTGTATATCATGCACGTCCTGCTTCACATTCTACAAAATCATGCGGAACATATAATGCCGATCCGTTATATGATCCTTGCAGACATACAAGGATCAAAAAAGTTGAATTTGATGCTTTCGGAACTCCCGTAATAAGATAATAAAAAAATTCCCGTAAAAGAATCAATTTCTTTTACGGGATATTTATTTCTTTATTAAATTGATCATAACTGCTGACTTAAAGTCTCCAGTTCCTTTTTGGCAAGCGACTTTATAAACTGATCTCCATAGGAATTGATCCATTCGAAAACATTTTTGTATTTATCATTCGGTGCATTATGTACACGATGCAGTTTACTGAATTTCAGAAGTTCTACAGCGATCGTACGGTTTCCGGTTTCAACCGCTGCATATAATGGATTTGTCTTGTATGACACAGTTTTGGTAGATATATCACTTTTAAGAAGATGCTTTGCCGGAACGTTCATGTTGTTTCTTATAGCGGAAATAAGTTCCATTCCGTTATAATTATTCAGATCAGCTCCATTATTTATAAGCCACATAGCAATATTGCTTCTGTGCATTATCAATGCTGCATTGAGAAGAGAACCATACTCCGTTACTATGTTGATATCATCCGGAGCTTCTGAAAGAAGGCTCTTAAGCTTAAAAATATCATTTTTCTGAATACATTCAGTCAGGCATTCGCCTCTGTCTGCATAATCACGACCTGCACCCCACATATTGTTTGAATTTCTGTTACTGTAAAAATTCCAGTACTCATCACTGTCAGGATCGACACCGTAAATAACTGCTTTTCTGAACGCTTCCGGAGGACGATAGCTTCCGTTTAAAATTCTTATTATTACATGATCAGGTGCAGCATAAATAGTATTGTCCTTGGCAAGAACTCTTATTTCATGATTTCCTGCAGTATACTCTTTTCCGTTAAAAACTGCTTTTTCGGCATTGCTGACATCAAAAAGCATATTTACAGGGTAGTTGAGATACTTTATGATCTTAACTGCAAGAGCCTGATCTATTTCATATGTCTCATTTTCTTCAGATATTGACAGCCATCCGATATTAAAAGCTTTTTCAAAATTTCTGTTTGAGTACATTGTAAAATCATCAAAATAATAAAAATTAGTATTTATTCTCACAAAAATCCGCCTCCCATATGTTCAATAATTAACCTGATATAAGAACATATTTTTGATAATCACTATTATGTCACTTATTATATCACACTTTACCTAAAAAAGTCAATAAATTTTGAGAAATTTTGAGCAATAAAAAGGTTTTTATACAATAAGTTATATTTTCATAACTTTATTTATCAAATATAACCAATTGCTCATAAATCAAGTTGTTTAATATGGTTAAATTTGCTATAACATTAAGAAAAAAGAAGCTTAAAAACGTTCAAGCTTCTTTTTTTATTAATATTTTTTTCAGTTAAACATACTACGCTTAAGAAAATCAGATTTAGGCTCATAAGGAAGATCTGAAACCGTATATCCTCCGTTCTGCATCATTTTAATTTTATATGCACATAATTCATATGGAACATTAAGAAGTGATGATATCTGAAAAATAGTAAGCGAATCTGAAGAGAGCAGCTCAAGCATTTCCTCATCATCGATAAGAAGCTGTGCTGCAAATAAATTTGCTTCAGTTTCCAGAGCGCGTACTGCATCAAAAAAAGATATCTCTGTAACCGGTTCTTTGAGATGTTCAGAATGAAGAACAATATGACCGAGTTCATGTGCTATTATATAGTTTTTTGCAATATCTGAAAGATTTTCATTTAATATAATAACAGGTATCCTGCTGATTATACATGCCATTGCCTTTATTGATGAATCGTTTCTGCCCATATCAAGTTCCCTGATCTCGACATCCATCTGAGCCGCAACAGCTTTCATACTATGTGAAACGGAATACTTGTTTTTTATATTGTTAACTTTTAAGCGTATCAAATTATAATTGATCACCGCAGCAGTTCTCCCCTCTCTTAAATTATAAATAAAAAGAGAGAATTATTTTCTTCCGAATTTCTCCTTGGCCTTTTCTTTACATGTGACATAAGCGGTCATAAGCGCTTCAAAATAAATATCCTTTTCAGCCTGAGAAAGTTCTCCTCCTGCAAAAAGAGCTATATTTTCTTCAAGCATTGAATTAACATCTCTTACACCGCTTGAACCATATTTTTCGTCAGCATCGACTATATACTGATCTTTTTCTATATCCTCCTTAGGATCATCGCAGCTGCTGTCTGAAAGATATTTTATTGATACCTTCAGTGCTTTAGCAATAAGAAAAAGCGTTCCCTGCCGCGGATGCTTCTCATCTTTTTCATATCCGATAATTGAACGAACAGATACTCCGGCTTTATTAGCAAGCTCAGACTGTGACATATCTGCACTTCTCCTTGAAATTCTAATTTTTTCGCCTAGTGATAACATTTTTTTGTTTCCTCCCGATCATTAAAGTTGCACTAAGTTCACTTTATATGAATTATTATAACACTGTTTCTATTTTTTGTCAAGAAAAAATCAGCTGAAAACTGCATGATGCAGATCTCAGCTGATTTAAAAATAGAATTACTAAAATAATGTTTTTATTCTGTTCGCAAAGCAACAACAGGATCCTTTTTAGCTGCACTTCTTGAAGGAATAATACCTGAAATAAGTGTAAGAAGAACACTTATTGCTATAAGTATCAGAGAAGCAGCAACAGGGAGAACGGCCTTAAGATTATTGATTCCTGTAAGGTGTTTTATAATTGCATTTATCGGGAACGTCAGCAGCCATGATACAACTACACCGAGAAGTCCGGCAGTAAATCCGATAAGCATTGTTTCTGCATTGAACATATTGCTGACATTTTTCTTTGATGCACCGATTGCTCTGAGGATACCTATTTCCTTTGTTCTCTCCTGAACTGAAATAAGTGTTATAACACCGATCATAATTGAAGATACTATAAGAGAAATACTTACAAATGCTATAAGAACATAAGTGATCGCATTGATGATCGTTGTGATACCGCTCATAAGAATTCCTATGTAATCAGTATACTTGATCTGCTTCATTTCATCCTTGCCTTCATTATAATCCTTTATAGCATCTTCGATAACATCTTTATTTTCAAACGAAGAAGCATAGAGATTTATTGATGATGGTTCATCAAGATCGAGATATCCCATCGAACGCAGATTTGAATCAAAATCAGAAGAAGAAAATTCGATTATTTCTTCATAATAGTAAGCATACTGAGAATCAGTCATAGAATCTGTCATCGCATCGAGTCCGCTCAGCTTCTGGCTTTCAGAAAGCTGTGAAAGTGCCTGTGCTGCCTGTGCTGAATACTGGCTCTTGACCTGTTCTTCAACACCCTTCTGATACATTGCTTTAAGATCATCGTTGCTCATCTTTGAAATATACTTTTCGACATCCTCAGGCTGCATATTCATCTGCTGAGCCATTGACTGAGCAACTGTTTGTCTCATCTGTTCATCAGGAATGTTTAAATATGGAGCAGACATCTGTTTAAGTTCCTCTTCTGTAGGAATTGATTTAATTTTTTCAAAAACTTTGACCTTCTCTTCTTTGTTTAAAGAGTCAATATAGTCGTTGAAAATATCCTTTTTGTCTTTATCTGTAAGATCAGTAGATTCAGGTTTGAAAGGAAGTCCTGTTATAACATCTCTGTCGGGGTCATCAAGCTGTGCTGTAATAACATCTGCAATTGAAGAATTATTTATGATATACTCTGTCAGCTTTCCTGTGTATCCGATAGAACCGGAAAGCATAGCAGCTGTTGCATCTTCCTTAGGCTTTATGATACCTGTAATTTTCAGATTAAGAGCATTATCATACAGATATGTAATTCCGGCATCGGTATCTCTTAGATCCTTATAAGTATTTGTATTGCTGTCAAAGCTGTAGCAGTCTGAATTAAGAACAACTCTGTAATCCTGATCACAAATTTCCTTGAATGACCATTTTTCAGAATCATCTTTTTCAAGAGATGTTCCGTCTATTGCGGCTTTCATGATTTTGTCTACATCTTCCTTGGATTCAAGACCGAGTGCATACAGTGCCATATCGTTGAGCTCATTGTTTTTATCAAGGACCAGAACGATCTCATCATAGTTTTTCGGCCATTCACCGTAAATCACATCATACTGCTTCAAAATAAGCGGACTTATAACGCTTCCGTCTTTTCCGCTGAGCATTTCCTGCCAGAGCTTTCCTGTCATTCCGCCTCCCATCATTGATGATGATCCTGACGAACTCATTCCTCCGCCAAGCATAGGAGAAGATCCCATTCCTGACATGGCATCCATATCAATATTCATACTTTCAGCAATAAGCTCACCCATAAGCTCCTGTGTATCTGATACAATAATATTTCCGTCAGTATTTTTTGTATATACAAGCATATCATAATCATATGTGTACTGGATGCCGTTAAGAGCTTTGCTTATCTCGGATTCTTCGTTATCCTTCTCAGTTTCAATAAAGCTTTTAAAGGATTTAAGGTCATTTTCTGTCTTTTCTGCATTATTGAATGCGTTCACGATTTCATAAACTGCCGATCTTTTGTATACTGCATCCATCTCATGACTGGTCTCTTCATCGTGAAGATTCATAAATGTCTCCATTATTGATGAAAGATCGGTGCTTGAGGCTTCAAGTGTAAGAGGATACGATGATAAGGTTTCCTCCTGGATCGTATCAATATAATTCTGGAATCCCTGTGAAACTGCATAAATAAGCGCTATTCCTATAATACCGATACTACCTGCAAAAGAAGTCAGGATAGTTCTTCCTTTTTTCGTAAACAGATTTTTAAGAGAAAGTCCGAATGATGTAGCCATTGACATTGACGGCTTCTTCTTTTTCTTTTCCTTCTCTTCATCCTTGAGAGTCTTGTTTCTCACATTTTCCATCTGAATATCTTTTTTAGTCAGAGGATTGGAATCTTCTGTAACACATCCGTCAGTCATCTTTACAATTCTTGTTGAATACTTTTCAGCAAGCTCAGGATTATGTGTAACCATTATGACAAGTCTGTTTTCCGCTATTTTTTTGAGAATATCCATAACCTGAACACTTGTCTTTGTATCAAGAGCACCGGTAGGTTCGTCAGCAAGAATGATATCAGGATTGTTTACTATTGCACGTGCAAGAGCCACACGCTGCATCTGACCGCCTGACATTTCAGATGGTCTTTTTTTCAGCTGATTCTCAAGTCCTACCTCTTTCAGAGCTTTTACTGCTCTTTCTCTTCTTTCTTCTTTTCCTACACCTGACAGAGTAAGAGCTAATTCAACATTCTGAAGAACAGTCTGATGAGGGATCAGATTATAGCTCTGAAATACAAAACCAATAGAATGATTTCTGTATGCATCCCAGTCCCTGTCCTTGTAATCCTTGGTCGATCTTCCGTTGATCACAAGATCTCCGTCAGAATACTGATCAAGTCCGCCGATAATATTCAGCATTGTGGTTTTTCCGCATCCGGAAGGTCCGAGAATAGAAACAAATTCGGATTTTCTGAATTTCAGATCTATTCCTTTAAGCGCATGGACCGTGTTTTCTCCTGCCAGATAGTCTTTGGTAATATTTTTTAGTTCCAGCATATTATTTTTTCCTCCTGTGTTTTTTTCAAAGCTCTGTGTTGTTATAAAAAAGCTGTATCAGGTCGTAACAAACTGACTGTTATACAGTTCAGCGTAGAAACCATTGTCAGCAATAAGTGATTCATGATTTCCCTGCTCTATTATGTCTCCGTCCTTCATAACAAGAATAATATCAGCATTTTTAATAGTTGACAGTCTGTGTGCTATGACAAATGATGTTCTGTCACTTGTAAGCTTATCCATTGCCTCCTGGATTATCAGCTCAGTTCTTGTATCAACTGATGAAGTTGCTTCATCAAGGATAAGCATCGGTGAATCCTTGATCATGGCTCTTGCTATTGTGAGCTGCTGTTTCTGTCCTTCAGAGAGATTCAATGAATCA
The DNA here is from genome assembly GCA_045643005.1 of Oscillospiraceae bacterium. Lineage (GTDB taxonomy): Bacteria > Bacillota > Clostridia > Oscillospirales > Ruminococcaceae > HUN007. The sequence continues at coordinate 56,531 of JAZUJY010000019.1, forward strand.
TTGAGCGGAGTATCATATCCTTCAGGAAGCGATGCAATAAAATGATTCAAACCGACAGCTTCAACTGCAGTATCAAGCTTTTCATCCGGAATATCAGTATTATTATATATAAGATTTTCTCTGATTGTTCCGTCAAACAACCATGTATCCTGAAGTATCATATCAAAAAGATCATGTACATTTTCTCTTTTCAGTGCTGAAGTTGAAATACCGTCAATAAGAATATCTCCTTCGTCAACATCATAGAATCTCATCAGAAGATTTACCATAGTGGTTTTACCTGCCCCGGTAGGTCCGACGATCGCTATCTTCTGTCCGGCTTTAAGCTTCTGAGAAAAATTATGAATGATCGTTTTGTCAGCAGAATAACCGAACTTTACATTTTTAAACTCAACATCGCCCCTGACATTTTCAATAACAGCAGTTTTGGCTGTTTCATCCTCCATTTCTTTTTCACCGAGGATCTCAAAAACTCTTTTTGAGGCAGCTGAAGCCTGCTGAATTGAAGTCATAGACTGTGACAGAGTCTGCAGCGGCTGTGAAAACAGCTTTGCATATATCATAAATGATGTTATGGTTCCCAGTGTAACCGAATTACTTCCGTTTAATATGCATGATGTACCCACTATAAAAATAAGAACATACGCAAGGTTACCGGAAAAGTTCATTATAGGTCCCATCAATCCGGAAAGAAAATGTGATTTCCAGTTGCTTTCATATAATACTTCATTTATTTTATGAAATTTTTCAGTTTCCCTTTTCTTGGCACCAAATGCATACACGATATTATGATTCGTGTATATTTCTTCTATATGTCCGTTCATTTCACCAAGCGCTGACTGTTTTTTATTAAAATATTTCTGGGATTTTTTCATAATAAAACCCATGAAAAAGAATCCTGCAATTGAAGAAACGATCGTTACCAGTGCAAGAAGAGCATTATTGGTAAACATTTTTAACAGTACTCCGAAAAATAAAACAAGTGCACTGATAAGATTTGCAGTACTTGATGACAGTGTCTGTCCTATAGTATCGACATCGTTTGTAACTCGTGACAAAATATCGCCTTTGGACGTTGTATCAAAGTAATTCAAAGGAAGTCTGTTTATTTTCTGTGAAATATCTCTTCTTAATCTTTTTGAGGTATACTGTGTAACTGTTGCGGTAATAAACTGCTGTGCATATCCGAGAACCGCACCCAAACTGTAAATAACGATCAGAAAAGTTCCGATCTTTTTAATGGCATCCATATCTATTTCGGATATCATGCCTTTTTTTATTTCATCTGTAAGGTCGCCGATTTTTTCAGGTCCGATAATTGTGAATACTGAACTGACTACAGCAAACAATATTGCAATAATAAAAGCTGCAAAATATCTTTTACAATATGCAAGAAGTTTTTTTATTGCTCCGAAATCAGCTTTTTCCGGAGGACCTGCCTGCATGTTTCGTCTCATCATTCCCGGCATTTACTTTTCCTCCATTCCGTTAAGTTCTTCTTCTGACAGCTGAGACAGTGCAATTTCCTTGTAGACACTGCAGTTTTTGAGAAGTTCTTCATGAGTACCGATTCCGACAGTCTCACCATTGTTCAATACAAGTATTTTATCTGCATTTTTTATTGTTCCGATTCTCTGGGCAACAATGATGATCGTTTTGTCTGAAAGGTTTTCTTTTAATGATTTTCTTATCATCATGTCAGTCTTATAGTCAAGAGCAGAAAAAGTATCGTCAAATATCAGTATCTCTGAATCCTTGTAAACAGCTCTGGCAATTGACATTCTTTGCTTCTGTCCTCCGGAGAAATTGGTCGCTCCCTGTGCAACCTCGGTATCTGTTCCTGAATTCAGATCATTTACAAAATCACATGAAGAAATGTCAAGAGCTTTTTTGAATCGTTCTTCATCAAATGCCATTTCATCACAGCCATAAGTAATATTGCTTTTTATTGTTCCGGAGAACAGCGTTGCCTTCTGCGGAGCAACAGAAACTTTGCTCACAAGTTCTTTTTCGGAATAGTCTTTAACATTTATTCCGTCTATCAGTACCTCACCGTTTGAAACATCATAAAATCTCGGTATAAGATTTATAAGTGAAGTTTTTCCTGTTCCGGTAGCACCAATAATTGCAAATGTTTCACCTTTGTTAATGATAAAATCAATATTTTTTAAACACGGTTCAGGTGCATCGTTGTATCCGAAAGAAACGTTTTTAAACTGAATTGTTCCTTTTTCCTCAGGCAATACATCAGAATTATTGAATGTTATATCAGCATCAGTGTCAAGGACTTCATTGATACGTCCTGCAGATACCATTGTTCTCGGAAGAAGAATAAAAATAAGTATCAGCATCATAAAGGCTGAAACGACCTGAAGGGCATACTGTGTGAAAGCAACCATATTTCCCATTACCTCAGCACGTCCCATAAGCTCTGTTTCTTTTATAATGCATGCACCTATCCAGTATATTGCCAGTGTCAGTGCACTCATGGACATCGTGAGAACAGGCATCATAAGTCCAAGTATCCTGCTTGTAAACAGATGATTTTTTGTAATATCTTTATTTACCTTTTCAAATTTTGCTTCTTCATAGCTCTCGGCATTAAATGCTCTTACAACTCGAACACCACTAAGGTTTTCTCTCGTTGTGTCATTGAGCTTATCAGTGAGTTTCTGGATCATTCTGAATTTCGGAAATGCCAGAGCAACAAGGACTGAAATGACACATACAATTTCAGCAACACATATTATAACGGCAGTTGTCCATGTCATATTGGTATTCGATATTTTGACAATTGCCCAAACTGCGGTCACCGGAGCTTTTATAAGGACCTGTGTTCCTACAGCAAGCAGCATCTGCATATGAATGACATCATTTGTAGTTCTGGTAATAAGACTCGGAGTTGAGAATTTATTGATCTCTCGGCTTGAAAAAGTCATTATTTTTCCGAACAGCTCTGTTCTCAGGGTCTTTGAAAAATTAGCAGCAACCTGAGAAGTTAAAAAACCACATGCCATAGCTGCCAGCATGCTTCCCAAAGCACACAAAAGCATCATAAATCCGTTGAAGCGTATATCTTTCATCTTCAGATCTCCGCTTGAAACAGACTGCGTCAGCTTCTGAGTGTAATCCGGCATTTTCAGATCCAGCCAGACTTGAAAAACAATGAGAACTGTACTTAACAGAATAAACAGCAGATCTCGTTTTTTTAAATTTCTGAAAATCTTAATCATGATATTCCTCCCTTTATATTATTATGTTAGCATATCAATCTCAAAAGTTTCTCAAATCAATCTCAATTATTGTTGAGGTATAAAAAAACAGAATTCAGCATTAAATATATATATTTAAAACTTTCAACATTATTCTTTTACTTTTTAGTCGTAAGAATAAAAAACAGCACTTTATTTGTTGACTATTTTATGTAAATGTGATAATATATATAAATAAGAGGTGTTTACATGTTTAACATTTTATTGGTTGAGGATGACTCAAATCTACTTGATATTTTAAACAGATTTTTAACTAAAAATAACTATAATACATTTCCGGCTCATAATGTCACTGAGGCTTACAAATACCTTGAAAATGATTATATAGATCTGATAATTTCCGATGTTATGATGCCCGGTACAAACGGATTTGATTTTATCCGTGATATCAGAGCAAGTAAATACAATATGCCTGTAATGTTCATAACTGCAAAAAGTGATTTTATAGACAAAGAAGAAGGCTTTAACGCCGGCGCCGATGACTATATGGTCAAACCCGTTGATCTGAACGAAATGAATCTTCGTATAGGAGCTCTCCTCAGAAGAGCAAAGAGTTCAAGTGAACAAAAGCTTTCATTCGGAAAGACAACACTTGAATACGGAACATGGAGCGTTACGGATCCAAGCGGAACTTATACTCTTCCTCAAAAGGAATTTATGCTTATATACAAGCTGCTTTCCTATCCCGGAAAAATATTTACACGGCAGCAGATCCTTGATGATATCTGGGGAATCGACGAAATGGTCGATTCACATACTTTAGATGTACACATCAGCAGACTTAGAGAACGTTTCAAGGACAATGATGACTTTAAAATAGAAACCATACGAGGACTTGGATACAAAGTGGTGAAAAAATGATATTCAGAAAAAAAGACTCAGAGATCAAGCGATATCAAAAGCTTATTCACAAACTTACTTTCGCATTTCTGTTCACTATTATTGTTCTCGGAGTACTTATGACAGCGGTGCTTATTCTATTAAATCGTATCATCAAATTCAACAGAAACGGTTTTTCAGTATTCTGGACACTGGCAGGATATTTTATATGTCTTATCCTTGCCTCAGGAATTTCATATTATGCTGTCTGGAACATTTTTAAACCATTAAGAAAAATTAGTGATGCCATCAAAAGTGTTTCCGAAGGTAATTATGATACCAGAATTGAATACAACGGTAAAATATCTGAACTTGGAAATGCAGTTGATAATTTTAATCAGATGGCTGTAGAACTTAGTTCGGTTGAAATGATGCGTAACGATTTCATATCAAATATTTCACATGAATTCAAAACACCGCTCTCATCTCTCAACGGATATCTGACACTGCTTTCTGATAAAACACTTTCTGAAGCAGAAAGAAACGAATACATTTCAAAAGCTGCATTCTCACTAAAAAACCTGAATGAACTTACGGACAATATACTGATCCTCTCAAAGATAGAACATCAGGCAGAGCTTCCTGCAGAGGAAACATACAGACTTGATGAACAGCTTCGTGAAGCTGTTCTTATACTTGAACCAAGCTGGGAAAATAAAAACATATCATTCGACATAAATCTGCCTGAGATCATATACACGGGTCAAAAAGGACTGCTTTTCAGAGTCTGGACCAATATTATCGGAAACGCCATAAAGTTTTCAAATGACAACGGAAATATCACGCTCAGACTTGAAGAGTCAGAACATCATTACAAAATATATATAAGTGACGAAGGAATCGGTATGACTGAAAATGAACAGGAACATATTTTTGATAAATTCTATCAGGCTGATCCTTCAAGAAAATCGCAGGGAAACGGTCTGGGGCTTGCATTATGCAAAGAGATCGTTTCAAGATGCAGAGGAAAAATATATGTAACAAGCAAACCAAACGACGGATCGGTTTTTCTGGTCAGTCTGCGAAAAGAATCGAACTGAAAACAAGAATCATTAAAATGGGTAATGGGGATTTTTTATTAAAAGGGGACTTTTATATGAAAAAGACAATACAAACAAAAAAATCTAACGAAAAAACAAAACCTGTACTTAATAAAATCAAAAGCAATATCAAAAATGATTTTTTAAATTCAATATTCTCAGAAGAAGCTTTTGCAAAATCATGCATAGGTGTCTGGAGAATCGACTACTTCAAACACAGCAGGAAATCAGATAATCCTTCAAAAATGTATCTTGACAAATATCTTTCGGATTTGCTTGAAATAGAAAACACTGATATCATGTCACCGGAAGAAGTTTATCAAAACTTCTTTTCGCACATTTCAGATGAAAATCTGGTTATTTTTAAAGAAGCATACCGCAAGCTTCTGCTTGGTGATAATATTGAATTATCAGTTTTCCTGACTACAGGTTCAGGAAAAAATATCAATCTCAGAATTAACGGAAGAAAAAAAGACAATATTGAAGATTGTATACGTTTTGAAGGCGTATGCAGAGATATGACCAATCTGCTCGTTGTCAGAAACAATTCTGAAAGAACCGTATTTTTCACTGAAGTTGCAAATGTTCTCAGTGAAATATATGATATAGTTTTTTATGTAGATCTTAAAACAAACAACTACTATGAATACAACACCAACGACCTGTTGAACAAATCCAGACCTATATTTTCCGGAAAGGATTTCTTTAAGGAATCTGAAATGATCCTTAAAGAAACATGTCATCCTGATGATCTGAATGTAATGTTTGCTTTCACTCAAAAAGAATATATTGTAAATAACCTGAAAAACGGAAAGCTCTCTTCTCCTGTTTACAGAGTAAAAAACATTAAAGATGAATCATCATTCAATCATTGCCGGATGAAAGTAGTTAAGGCTCAGACGGATGCTCATCATCTGATAATATGTTTTGAAAATGCTGAGGAGGAGATACGGAATCAGGAACGAGACATGGCTGTTATTGCTTCTCTGTCCGATGATTTCGGCTGCATAGTTTATGTCGATCTTTCAACATATGAAGAAATCCACTACAGGCTCGATCCTGTATTTGAAAAGCAGATCCCCGGCTGGCATGATATTAATAATTTTGAAGTCAGATTAAATACAATGGCAAATAATGTCGTTCACCCTGAAGACAGAGATGTTTTCCTAAACACAACTCAAAAAGAAAAAGTACTCGATGAACTATCATCGCAAAAATCTGTTTCTACTGACTTCAGACTGATCATAGGCGGTGAGATAATTTATTACCGTGCAAAATTTGTAAAGGATGACCGATCAGAAAATCACATAATAGCAGGCTTTAAAAATATAGACAGAGAAAAACGAAAAGAACTGGCCGCCATTCAAAAGGCCGAAGCTGCAAACAGAGCCAAAACCGTATTTTTAAGCAATATGTCACATGACATCAGAACTCCTTTAAATGCGATCACCGGATTTATAGAGCTTGCAATAAGAAATATAGACAATCCTGAAAAAACACTTGATTATCTGAAAAAAGCACAGCTTTCAAACCGTCACATGATAGATATAATAAACAATATTCTTGATATGTCAAAAATCGAAAGCGGCAAGATATCACTCGAAGAATCAAGACAGGATATAATGCTATACGGAAACGACATTCTTCCTATGCTTACGAATCTTGCCGAAAACAAAAAGATCAACTTCAGATTTTCTTTTGGAAATATAAGAAACCGATATCTGTACTTCGATAACCTGAAGCTTAATAAAGCTATTATCAACGTTATTTCAAATGCTATCAAATATACCGATGAAGGTGGTACCGTAAAACTTACCATACTCGAAGAAGATACAGAATTTGATGATCATGGAATATTTGATTTTATTATCGAAGATACAGGCTGCGGAATGAGCAGCAGCTTTATTTCAAAAGCGTTTGATTCCTTCACCAGAGAAAAAGCCTCTGTAGGAAAAGAACCCGGAACCGGACTTGGGCTTGCCATAACCAAAAACCTCATAGAATTAATGGGCGGTTCCATTACAGTTACAAGCCAGCTTGATATCGGCTCAAAGTTTACCATTTCCGTTCCGCTGAAATTCGATAAAGATGCTAATGTCAATTTTGAAAATTTTGAAGAAATACCTGATCCGGATTATTTTCAGGGCAAAAGAATTCTTGTTGCAGAAGACAATGATCTTAATCGCGAAATACTGACCAGTATACTGGAAGATGCAGGAATGAATATAGATGAAGCAGTAAATGGTCTGGAAGCAGTAAATCTGATCCAGAAAAAAGGAACCGGATATTATGACTGTATTCTGATGGATATACAGATGCCTGAGATGGACGGCTACACTGCAACAAAAGAGATCAGAAAGCTTCATACGGACAAGCGTATCCCGATAATTGCATTGTCAGCAAATGCATTTGACGAAGACCGAAAAAGATCTTTCGAATCAGATATGGATGATCACCAGGCAAAACCGATCATTGTTCCAAAGCTTCTTGCATGTATGAAGAAATATATCTGATATTACAAAAATTAAAACGGATATAAGCGTATATCAATGATATACAGCCTGTATCCGTTTTTATTATCTGTATATAACAACACAGAGGATATCCCCCGCCTCTATAGGCGGCGGGGGATATCCTCTCGTTCAGTAGGAGTTCAATCTCCTACTGAACGAAAGCAATTCTTCGAATTGCCTCTGCTTGTTAAAAGCAGAGCTTTGAAAAACAATGCTTTTTCCATTAAAAAAGAGAATATCCTCTCATACATGAGTGAATATTCTCTTATTAAACCTATTGATCTTTCAAAATATAAATAAGACTTAAATACTAAAATAATCTGATCTTCTGTTGCGTGCCTTTTGAAAATCATCCTGTATCTTGATCTCGTCAATAACCATTTCCAGAACATCAAGAAGCTTTGGATTAAATGTTCCGCAAAATCCATGATAGATCATTTTTATTGACTTTTCATGTGAAAAAGCTTCCTTATAACATCTCTTGTTTGTCAGAGCATCGTAAACATCTGCTATTGATACAATCTGAGCCCAAATGGAAATATCATCACCTGCAAGATGCTCCGGGTAACCATTTCCATCCCATCTTTCATGATGCTGTCTGCAGATATCCATACTGTATTTATATGTATCCTTATCCAGAAAATTCAACATTTTTGTAAGAATGGCACACCCCTTTGTGGTATGAGTTTTCATAATTTCAAACTCTTCGGGAGTAAACTTTCCAGGCTTGTTGAGTATAGTATCCGGTATTGATATTTTGCCGACATCATGAAGAATTGACGCTGCAACTATCTTTTCAATCTTTTCCTTCGGCATATAATACTCAGGATATACTTCTGAAGCCTTTGTCATGATGATCCTGGTTATTGTACTTATTCTTCGTACATGTTCTCCGGACTCACAGTTTCTGAACTCAATTAGAGAAGCAAGAGTTTCTATAAGAGACTGGTTTATGGAGTTGATCTTTTTTACCTGCTCGTCAACTATATTTTCAAGATTGTTTCTGTGATTATATAATTCAATTACATTTCCTATTCGGCATTTAATAAAATCTATAATATATAACGGTTTTGAGATAACATCGACTGCTCCGAGATTATATGCTTTCTGGATAACAGACAGATCATCTTCAGCAGTTATAATAAAAACCGGGATCCTGTCAATGTAAGAAAATTTTTTCATCCATTCAAGAACCTGAATTCCGTTGATATCGGGCATATTTATATCAAGAAGAGCAGCAGATATATTTTTGTTTGTCATCATAAGTTCTATTGCATTTTTTCCGTTTTCAGCTTCTAAAATATCATAAGTACTTTTAAATGATTCACATAATATCTGACGGTTGATCTCTTCATCGTCAACAATCAGAATAGAATTTTTTGCCATATGCCTCACCCCTGTATCAAAAATTTGAATCAACTGAACTTTTCAATTATTTCAATGATCCGATCCTGAACAGTCTGAATGTTTATCATAACATCAAGTGCGGCTTTATAATCTCCTGATCTTATTGAAGAAACTATTTTGACATAGCCCTCAAAAAGTGGTGTCAGGGATAAATTCCCCGTAACGCCTTTCAAATTATGAGCATTTGCCTTGGCCATTTCGTACTCTTCTTCCTTCAGTAAAGGAAGGACCTCATTCTGATCAACAGTCTGAGGATATTTTGCAAGCATTTTGCAATACAAATCTGCATTTCCGCTAAATCTGTTAAGTCCTGAAGCAGTATCGCATCCGATATTACTTAATTCTGTAAGTAGATCCATATTAATCCCCCATAATATATTTCATTAATATATAAAGCAATTTAGCATTTATGTAATAAGTGCAAATAAATACGTTATTTTATTATATTTTAACACACTTTCACTAAAAAATCAAGTGATACTTTTCTATTTATGTTGAACTATTTAACAATTTTTACAATTAGATTTTATGCAATCATACTAAAGAAAAAAAAAGAAATCTGCATAAAACAACAAATGCAGATTTCTTTTCAGACCGGTAATGATCTTCAGAATTTAAAACTATTCGATTTCAAAAATTGCGCTCTCAAAATTATAATCAACTGTTTCCGGGATCAGATCTGAATAAACAGTCATTTTTTTTGTTCCGTCACTGATACTGATATTTACATCAGGTGAAGGACAAACATATGACGCAAACTGATATTCAATATCTGAAGATCGTATTTTCACCCTTGATACATTGATAAAATCAAGAGAAAAACAGCTTTGTTCTTCAAGAGAATCACTGCAGTACACTGAATAAATATCAGCACTGATAAGGTCATGAGGATCTTCCCCATATGCAGGGATCACATCAGTTGAATTGTCAGCTGTTATTTTCTGATCAGTAATAACGAACAATTCATCAGTTCCGGAAAAAACAGCTTTTATATATTTTCCTGACTGAACATAAAATGGATCATCTTCTGATAATGAAAGCTCTTTTGTATCAATTTTGCGAATGCAGGTAAATATTTGTGAATCCTGAATAAATGATGCAGCAACAAACGCATTGTTACCTGAAAAAACAAGATCATTAAAAATTATTTCATTATCTGAAAAATTTTCAAAAAGCTCGCTCATTCCCCATTCGGCTTTCCTGCTGTCATCTTTTATTATCAGAATGTTTTCTTCTTCATTATATTCTGCTGATATTCCATCATTATCAAATTTCGTAACCTCAGTGTCCTTTATATTTGCACCTGCCGTCTTTTCCATAGAAATCTCTGTTTGGGACAGTGTTTCTTCAGTCAGCAATCCTGACAGCATTTCAAATGATCTGATATTATTCAATTCTTTGATTTCAGAATTAGTATCCATATATATATCTTCATTTTCAGCAGCATTTTCGCACATACCGGCATTGCTGCTTTTGGTCTGATTTAAAGTCTGAACTGAATCCATGGCAGTAAATTTCATGTTGTTATCAGTAATTACTTTTACACCAAATGTTATGATCATAACACATGCAGCAGCTGCAGCAACAGTTGTAACAGTTTTAATAAAACTAATCTTTCTTTTTCTCCCGTGTTCTTTTATCAGCAAAGGAATATTTTCGGGAAGCAGATATTCAGGAACTTCAGGCTTTTCCAAAATTTCTTTTATTTTATCATCCATTTGAACTCTCCTTTCTGTTTTCGATGAATTTTCTCAGTTTTTCTTTTGTTCTTGAAAGCTTCGATCTGATCGTTACAGCTTTTAATGACAATATTTCCGATATTTCGTCACTGCTGTATCCGCCAAGAACAGAGAGTGACAGTATCATACGCTCTTCGTCGCTGATACTGTACATTGCCTCAGCCAGTTCACAATGTTCAAAATCAAACATTGTGTTAAGAAGGTTTTCATAAACCGGCTCATCAATATCAGCATTTGCATTCATATATTCTTTTTGCTTCCGTTTAATTTTGGCAAACAGTATTTTAAATATCCAGCTTTTAAAAGCATCTTCATTTCTCAGCTTTTTTATAGATGAAAAAGCATCAAGAATGGTATCGCTTACCGCATCAGAAGCATCTGATTCATTTCTGAGATTGTAAAGTGCAAGTCTGTACAGATCCTTATATATCAGAGCATATAATCTGCTGAAAGCCTCACTGTCCCCTTTTACAGCAAGTCTGATATCCTCTTTGAAATTATCACTTTTCATAGATTACTTCCCTTCAGTAAACAGTGAAATACTGTTCATAAATATAGTGTCGTTATAATCCGGTTTCGTTGCATTAAAATAACTTTTTTATTATAGCATATTTATTACCATGTTACAAGCAATGACAAAAATTATTCAGAACACAATGAAAAATACAATATTGATCTATAAATATTCCTCATAAAAAACACTTTTGTTTATTGCAAACGAACTATAATTATGTTATAATTGATTAAAGACTGGTTTAACTCGAAAAAAATATTAGTAAAAATACACATTTTGACATTTGGAAAGGATGCAAAATGGATAAAAATCTTTAATATTTTTTGAAATGGGGAAAAGAAAAATGAACAAAAAAAACCGAAATAAAAAAATCAATGCACTTATTGCCTCACTTTTATTTGTATCAGGTATGTGTGCGGGAAAACACCTTCCCGATGTAATACATAATATCTCCTGTACTATAAGCGCAGATGACAGCATCTATGAAGATTTCACATATACTACGGACGAAAACGGTTTCGTCGAAATAACAGGCTTCAACAACGAATCGGCAACTTCAGTCATCATTCCGGATGAGATCGAAGGCAAAAAAGTTGTCAGAATAGGAAATGGTGCATTTGAAAAACATCCTGCTCTTGAAAAGCTTATAATCAGTGACAATGTTGAAACAATATGCCAGAGAGCTTTTTACAAATGCTACTCATTAAACTATATAAAGCTTGGAAAAAAAGTTAATAAAATTGAAAAATATGCTTTCAGTTTATGTGAAGAAAATAATAATTTTGCTTCATATGAACAGAAACAGATCACAAAACTCGTTATTCCGGAAAACATTTCTGACATGCATCAGAATGCTTTTTTTTATGCAGCCGTTGAAGAACTGATCATTCCGGAATATGTAACTGATATAAACCAGCAGCTTCTGGCTTTTACAGTCGGAAAATTTTCTCTGGATGAAAACAATCACAATTTTGTACTGCAGGACAACGCTCTGTACGACAAAGATATTACCGAGCTCAAGAAATATTCAAAAAATGCCCACGGAGATTTTTCACTTCCATCAACAGTTAAAACGATACGTTTTGATGCTTTCAACTATTGCAATAATCTTACAGGGATCGATCTTGCTTCTTATGATTCGGAAGGAAACGAGATAAGTCAGCTTGAAACTATAGAAGACTATGCATTTTTCGACTGTACTCAGCTGAGTTCAGTTGTTTTCGGACGAAAAGTCAAAAATATAGGAGTCAATGCTTTCGGATTACTGATCTCCCCTCATACTATTGACAACGTTCAGCTTCCTGACAAACTTGAATCTATTGATCCAACATCTTTTCACCTGTGTAATTTTTCAAAAATCACAGTACCTGAAACCTGTTCCGAAATAAACCAGGTATTTTTGAATAACGATCAGCTTTCCGCAGTTGAAGTAGATAAAAATAACAAAATATATACAGTAGAAAACAATATCTTATACTCCAAAGACAAATCATCACTTATCAAATGTCCTGCAAATTCCAGAATAAAAGAATATATCGTTATTCCGGAAGTAACTACTATTGAGACAGAAGCATTCAGCAACTGCACTACTCTGCAAAAGGTTGATCTCAGAAACAACAATACAGGTAATGTCACCGAAATCAAACAAAGCGCATTCTATGCATGTACAAATTTAACGACGCTTGATCTTGGCCAGAAAATGAACAAAATCGGCGCATATGCATTCAGCTTATATGACAAGCCTATTGTGTACGGTACAACTATTGTTTATCAGACGATCTTATTGGAAGACCTCACCATTCCGGATGAACTTAAGGATATTGACGAGCATTCATTTTATCATTGCGATATCGCTAATGTCCATATACCTGCAACAGCAGTTTCAATACATGAACGTTTTTACTGTGATACTAAAACAAACAGTTTTGATGTAAGCACTGACAACCAGTACTTCTCAAGTGAAAACGGAGTTCTCTACAACAAGGACAAAACCATACTTATAAAATGTCCTCACTCTTCTTCCATAACATCATTCACAGTTCCGGATACCGTTAAAACGATACGTTCTTTCTCATTTAACGGAGTAAAATTAAAAACCATAACAATTCCCGAAGGCGTTACTGAACTTGAAAAAGAGATTTTTTATGATACAGAGCTTAAAACAATTATAGGATATGAAAATTCCGCCGCCGAAAAATATGCTAAAGAAAACAATTTTGAATTTGTAGCGTTACCTTCATCAAACAATATTCAGCCATCCAACAAATACGATCTGAACAATGACGGAAAGGTCAATATTTTTGATGTACTTGAAATCAGAAAATATATTTTAAAAAAGATCGATGATTAAAAATTTATCGGACACAAATTTAAAAAACACAGCATTTTTATTTCAAATGCTGTGTTTTTTAATACAAAAAAATAAGGGCAGCAAACCAACATGCTGCTCTTATTTAGAATGAAGTGATATTAGATATTGTCGATTTCCCAGCTGTCGATCAGAATTGAATCCAATGACAGACGTGCGTCTCTCAGCTTTTCTTCCTGTCTGAGATATTCAAAATATTTGTAGTAATCCGTTTTCAGATCCTGAAAATTATCATACTTGATGAAATCACTTTCTTTTCCGTTAACATAAATAGAAAGATATCCTTTATATTCATCATTTATATTATTATCCCACTCACCTCTAAGAAAACCTTTCCAATGGTCGCCTTCTGCAGAATTTAATATTTCAGAAACAGGTTCTTCTGATGAAAACTCCTCAGGAACATAAACATTCATTGTTCCATGATGATTTCTCAAAAATAACCTTCCGCATTGTTTACAAACATACATAACTCTGGAATAACGATCTTCAAGGTCTGCCTGAATATGAGCGGTGATCTCTGTATAATCTATACTTTCATCATATATAATGTTATCTATTTTTGTAAAATAATCATCTTCGTCCTGATCAGAACGAAAATACCCTTTGTCATTCATAAAATCAGTGTCATCGTGAATTATGTTTCCGCATTTACACTGTATCTCCATATAATACCTCATCCTTTACCTAAGAATTGAATAATTTAATAAGGTAATTAATCTATAAATATTTTCAATAATATTATAACATAATTGTAATAAAAATGCAAACGCTAATAAAAATTTATTTAATGTTCCAATATTTTGAATAAAATAGTATAAATAATATTACTCATTGACAAATATAATTCACTATTTCACTTCATTTTTACTTTAGATGCAGTTTTTACAGTAATATGATCATTAAACATGAATTATTCATCGTGACATAAGAATTATCTTCTAAGCCACATAATTACGTATTTTAAAAAGTTTTTCCGGTTTCACCTAAAAAGTGAAGCCAGGGTATAGAAAAAGAGCTTCAAATTTGTTATAACTGAAATCGCTAAACAACAATAAAACAAAGGAGAAGCTCTCATAGTTAATAGTATAAACGATTTTTCATTTAAATTCAATAGTTCTGTAAAATTTAATTTCGACGGAGGCGATTTAACCTCAGATTCCGGTGGCCTTTTGATATGTAACTGCATACACAGGAAAGAGTTTATCGAAACGTTTATCAATATTCAACAGCTTTATGTACAGCTGAACGAATAGTTGTGGAAAAGTATCTTGAAAATCAAAAAAATTCAGAAATCATATTACGGGATAGGTGTATATTTTTGTAGTGTAATATTATGGTAATTATCTTGAATTTGATTTTTGAAATTCGATTTTTTCAAAATTATGAATTATTTACTTAGCTATGGTGCTTGATGAATAATTCGGGTTAAATAATATAATTATTAAGTTCAGGATATCAAAACAGAAGAATCAGTAATTATTTATAATATTATTGTTGAATAGTAGTAATGATTTGCTCAGAATTGGTTTTTTTATTGACATTTTAACCACTGTATGATATATTCTAAATGTAATAATAATTCATAATAAATTCTGAAATCTATCAGAGACAGGTCATATGAGAAAACCAATATTTATTAGGATCAAACATATTTGTTCCAAAAAAGCCCGCACTGACGTGCGGGTTTTTTTATTTAAGTATATACATTGTATAATTCAATCTCAGTTTTAATATCAAATAATTTCAGACAGTTCAGTAATTATTCTTTCCGGAATAAAATTTTCATAATGTTTAAGTCGTTCGATCATATCTACAATTATTTTATAAGAATAATAATAAAAACTGAAAATCACTTCATCAGAAAAAATACTTTCTTTATCTGACAAATACTTTTCTGATATCATTTCTGAAAAGTCATTTAATTTAGAAGCATCATATTTTTCTTCAGCGATCATAAAATCATCTACAACCACTTCAAAAAAGTCTTTCATATTATCAAGTATCTCACATTCTGTAACTGAAAGATCAGGTTTCAATGAAAGCTTACCAAAATATTCGATCAAAAAAACAAGAGCAAAAGGTGTTGACTGGCATAGTCTGCCGCCTTTTTCTATTATCTTTTCTACTTTCTCCAAAGAATCCAATGCTGATTCGCTGTTTACGTTTTGCTGAAGATTTTCAAGTAATCCGGGTAATTCTGAAGGATCATCCGCAAAGTTTCTCATTCTGTTCCACGGAATTTCATTTAACTGAAGATTTTTTAAGATATTAACGTTGTCATTCATTTTCATTTTCCTTAAATAAAGTTTTTCAAATCAAATAACGCCATCATTTGATTTGTTTCATATTTATACTATCTCCGTCACATATTTTATTCAAATCTCTGCTTTTAACAAGCAGAGGCGATTCGAAAAACACTTTCGTTCATTCGGAAAATGTACTCCGACCGAGCGTAAGAACAGAACCCGCCGCCTACAGAGACGGGAGATATCCTCTGTATTGTTATAGTAAAGTTTAATTGAAATATTTTGTATGACATTATATTATTATATAATATATTTTCAAAAAATTCAAGAAAAATAAACATTTTTTAATAAAAAAAACTCACTTTATTATTATTACATGGTGAATGTTAAAAAATCAATTATTTTGTATCAGTTTTATGTCAAAAAATACTGTTATATTTTATAAAGGTATTGACTTTACAAACTGTCTAATGTAAAATGTTAAATAATGCGTAAATATCTTTATAAGGAGCAACAATAAATGACCAATATCACCGCAAAAATAATTGATATTTTATTTGCCATTCCATGTATGATACCTGCTTTTGTTATTCATGAATATGCACATGGATGGACCGCCAATAAACTTGGTGACCCAACAGCAAAAAACGAAGGCAGACTAACTCTCAATCCAAGTGCCCACCTTAGCATAATTGGCACTATTTCACTACTGATTTTGAATTTCGGCTGGGCTAAGCCAACTCCGGTAAATCCTTCAAATTTTAAAAACAGAAAAACCGGAATGATCCTGGTTTCAGTTGCAGGTCCTCTTTCCAATCTTTTACTTGCTTTTATAAACACTTTTATATATTATACTTTTTGCTATTTTTCTTACAAAAATCCGGGGCTCAACGACAACTCCGCATTTATTGTATTCAGTAATATTTTCTATTATGGCATAATAATAAACATCAACCTGTTTCTGTTTAACCTGCTTCCTTTTCCACCTCTTGACGGATCACAAATCATATCTGCGTTCAGTTCAAAGATCAGAAATTTCATTGCATCTCACGGAGAAGGAATATATTCCATATTTCTGATCCTTTTAATAATGTTCAATATTATGGATTTTTACCTGATCATAGGCGGAAACTATGTTTTCAATATCCTTAAGTTTATTCCCGAACATCTTTTCGGACTTATATAAAGACTGAGGTCCTATCATGAAAAGTAAAATCAAACGCAGGAAAACCATACTGATAATTATTGGTTTGATTTCTGCAATACTTATCATTTTACCGCTTTGCTCATTAAAAATAGATATAAGTCATTATACGGTTTCTGACAAAAAAATCAAAGTTCCTTTCAGAATCGTACAGGTCAGTGATCTGCACTCCTGTAAATATGGAAAAGATGAAGAAAAGCTTATCAGTGCCATACAGGAACAGGATCCGGATATTGTTGTTATGACCGGAGATATATTTGATGATGTTTACAAAAATACAAACACTGAAATATTTCTTGATCGTATTTCCAAGCTGTATCCATCATATTATGTTACAGGAAATCATGAAGTCCGCGTTTCGGAGGAAGAATACAATATTAAAATGGATATACTGGACAAGTACAATATCAAAAGACTCAGACATGACAAAGTAACAATAGAATACGAAGAAAATGCAAAGATCTATCTGTGCGGGATCGATGATGATGAATTATACTATTATGATCCTCAAAATGAAAACAGAAATTTTGAGGAAGATATAAACGAGCTTTCCAAATCCGTAGAAAACGACGCTTTTTCTGTTTTAATAAGCCACAAGCCAAATCATTTTGACAAATATTACAGCAACCAGAACTTTGATCTTATACTCTGCGGACATGCACATGGCGGTCAGATCAGAATTCCTCACATAATTAACGGTGTTTTTGCACCGGATCAGGGTTTTTTCCCGAAATATACAAAGGGAAAATATGAAAATAACAATGTCACTATGATCGTCAGTACAGGATTATCAAAAAAATATCCTTTAATTCCCCGCTTCTGCAACAGACCTGAAATTGTTACTATCGATCTGCTCCCATTGGTACAGAATCAATGATTAAAAATTCAAAAGCTTCCTCCGCATCACCCTAAAACACATTTTTCATCATAATAAATAAATTAAGTTCCGGCACATGGTCAAATGTTAAAATTTCGTTTTAAAATATTGACGATTCATTCCTTTTGTGCTATAATAACAAGTATAGAAGAAATTTATTTGTACATATTAGAGAATGTGTAGATTTCTTACATAGTTTTAATAAGTTAATACTCTACCACTATTCATACTTATTCTTTTGTCGAATTCTCAGCTATACCGATTTCACGAGGAGGAATTTTTAAAATGTTTAAGGAATTGTGTTTTGATAACGGTAATATTGCGGCCGTTGAAACAGAACAAATGGCGGTAATCATAAAAAGCTTTTCAAAAAAGAAAATCAATCTCCCGAAAATAAGCGGCGATCTTATGTGGATCGAAATAAACACCGTCTCAGGCTGGAAACTTCAGGAAAACATACTGACTCATCATTGCAGACTGGTTTCTCCCTCAAACGTTATTAAAGCCTGGGGAGAAAAAAACAAAATGGTTGAATTAATGAACAAAACTGCTGAAGAATAATAAACAGAAAGCTGTACATATTACAGCATAATAATTATTTTGATTACATAAAAAACAACACCGGATATTCATTTTATAACAATGGATTTCCGGTGTTTTTATATTCATATTATTGAAAAAAATACTTCATAAAAATCAAATATGTAACTTATGTATCAGAGCTATGTTTTTAAAAAGCAGATGCATGTGATATTCTGTGCGATGATAACTCAATATTGTCAGCGGCAGTTATATCATTTTCAATAGAATCGATCGTATCTCTTATTGAAGAAAGCTTCATGATCCAGGTTTGAACAAGAGAAATATTATTTCCTGCTGTTTTTATTATATCTTTATTTATATTGTCAACGTTGCTTTTTTCTTCTTCAAATAAAATAGTCTTTTGTCCGCCCAGCATATCTGACAAAACAGATTCTACGATATCAAAAGAAATGTTGTCCGGCTTTTCTGTTTTATATTCCATGGAGATCACAGCATTGTTCATTTCATCTCTCAGCTCCGCAAGATCATCAATAAAAGAATGAAGAAATTCTCTGTTATGGTATGCTGCATTAAACTCAGACTGAGCTGAATCATAATCCTGAATATACATAGCATCCTTAGCTCTTGCGATCTGATGCTCCTCTGCTTCATCAATTTTTTTCGACAGCATAAACGTCAGATCTCCAACTGAACATTCATCTTTTTTCATCGTATAGTAACGATTATTTACTTCAATAACGCCGTCTACTGCACTGTTAAGTATTTTTGTTTTAAAGAGAATATGTTCTTCGTTAATTGTTTCGTCGGAACTTTCTTCATCGGATTCTGACAAAACAGAACTGTTTTCAAATATTTCATTCAGGTCATCAGACATATCAAAACCACTGTTTAAAGTTAGTTTCTCAGGATCCGTTTCCTGTTCTTCAAATTGTTTTATAAGCTCATTTCCGCGATATAAATCATCTGAAAAATTATATGAAAACTCATCTTCATATTCTGAATCCTCGTATTCAAAATTTTCAGCACATGCTACTTCCGTTGCAGAAATATCAGGAGCCACACTTTTTTCATTTTCAGTATAAGCTATAACAAGATCATCAAAATCAAGATCACAAATTGTAATGAATTTTTTTATCTTATCGACTATTTCATCAATTGACAGATTGACATTTACATATAAATTATATCCTATACCTGCCGGAGTGATATCTGACGGAAAAGAATTGTTTTCTGATTTATAGTAAACATCACCGTAACCATTGAAAGTCATTATTTTTGAATAATTCTCCTTTACAAGAATACTCATTATTTTGACATAAAGTTCCGGCCATGTATCAGCTTTGATCTTTTTTATGTTAAAATAAACAGCATACAAAGGATGTGTACCCGCATAAGAATAATTATTGTCATTGTTAATATAATATATGCTGTCAAAAGATTCATCGTTCTGGATCTCTTCAATATCAGTATTATCTTTTTGTACTTCTGAAATTTGAAGATCCTGCACCCATTTAATATAATACTCAAGAGCAAATGACATGGTAAACTTTTTTATCATATATTTTGAAGCTATACCGGGGTCATTGTCAATTCTGTCTTTAATAGTACTTAGAAGAGAAATATCAGTCAATTCAAAAACAGACCCGTTTATAGTTCCCTCAGGAATAAAAATATTTTCTATTTCATCAAAAGCATCAAGCAATTCTTTCATACGCAGAGCAGATACTCTCTCTTTAAGCCAGTTTTCAAACAATGAAAAATAAGAATTCATAATATTTTTTTCTCCCCCTTCACATATTATTTTCTTTTAAAGACTTCTAAATATATATATAATTTTATACAAAAACAAATTAATTGTCAACAAAAATAACGCATTAAAAACAAAAAAATATTATTATTCAGAGCTCTTCTTTAATAAAACCTCAAAACATAAACTAATTTTTATTAATTCAAAGCTCTGCTTTTAACAAGCAGAGGCGATTCACAGAATCGGTTCCCGCTCAGTCGGAGATCGTACTACTGAGCGGGAAGACAGAACCCGCCGCCTACAGAGGCGAGGGATATCCTCTGTGTTGTTATATCAACAGCATAATAAATATAAAAAACATTACGAAAACTATATTTCTGTAACAAATTATGAAGATGTTGCTACTATATCGACAAACACAATTATTAATGTTATAATATTATTATATTTTTTTTAAAAATTGTCCACATTATACTATTTCAAACGAATACTTAATTGAAACGTTTCATTAATAAAATGAGGTATGATTATGTCTGATCAGGAACTGATTTCTCTGATAAAATCGTCACCTGAACTTGGGTACAGAGCTTTGGTAAAAGAGTACGGAAACTATGTTTATACAATTGTTATGAACCGAGTTAGAAATATTGCATCACAGACAGATATAGAAGAATGTGTCAGTGACGTTTTTATCGATGCGCTTAAGGATACAGAAAAACTGGACGAATCAAAAGTTTCAGTAAAAAGTGCGGTTGCAACGATCGCAACAAGACAGGCAATAGACCTGTTCCGTAAACTTTCACTCAGATATTCCAGAAATGTTTCCTATGATTCAGAAGAAATTTCTTTATCTGACATTTCATCAAACCCGGAAATCAGAACAGAAGAAAAAATTGAAAGCAATGAGATCTGGAACAGAGTTGCAGAATTAGGAGAACCAGACTCAACAATTCTTGTTTTGCAATATTTTTATAAAATGCCGGCAAGGAAAATAGCAGACAAGCTTTCAATGACCACAGCGGCTGTTAATAAAAGGAGCCTCAGAGCCCGAAATAAATTAAAAGAAATTTTAGGAAAAGGAAGGGTGTAATAAATGAATAATAAATCCATTGAAGATTTACTTAACAGCAACACAGATCTTGATTTATCTTTGCTGGAACAATTTTCTGAATACGCACCTCTTTCAAAGGATAATGAAAAAAGTATAATAGAACTGGGACTTAAGAAATTAAATAAAGAAAATAAAAGCATGGATTCAGATGTTGTAATAATCGAACATTCCGGAAGAAAATTTATTAATTTCAAAAGATTTTCAGCTGTTGCAGCTTCAGTTCTGATTATTTTAGGAGTAGGATTTGGTTTGGCAAACGTGCCGGACAGCAACGAAAAGCCTTTAACAGGCACAAGTGTATCAACAAAAGAAAGAGAGACAAAAGAAAAAATACAAACAACATCAAATGATAAAGACAACGATCTTAATTACAGAACAGTTAAAGATATTCAAAACCAGAAACTATATTGTCTGTCCTCTTCAGGTGAGTGTGACAGCGTTCATACCGGTCTTTCAGAAATAAACCGTATCTTCAATAACGACAATGGTTTTGTTATCTTTGGAACTACAGAAACAGAAGAACTTAAATATGAAGTATCCAAAAACTTTTCTGAGTTTTATCTTCATAAGGATTATATGATATGCTCTTCAGGTAAAATAATATCTGTTATTCAGACAAACAGTAATGTCTTTGTTATTTATTATATTGATTATGAAAAATCAGATAATACACTTTGCAGAATGGAAGTTGACACTTCTTCTGATAAACGAACCGTTTATGAATGTTCACTGATCAACAACAGCAATCTTGGCAGCTGGTCAGATATTCTGGAAATTTTCGAAATTAATGAATCAGATTTACTGCTTGTTATGAGCGATCGTGTGATCCTGCTTGACAAGAATAAATTAAGCAGTTCATCTGAAGAAGATTTTGATATATATAAAAACACTGTTTATTCAACTGAAAAAAATATCATGTTATCATTTACAGATAACAGTAACAGATTCAATCTTATTGTATCTGACAACAAGAAAATTCAACAGATCACATTCAGAGATTTTAACAGAAAAAAATCAAGTCATGTTGATACTGCCTTAAAAATTGAAGCTGACAAAGCCGTTGATTTTTCTTCAAAGATACAAAACACTGATTTTGATTTTATTTACAGAGAGAATGACAGCGTCTTTGGCTACAATTCAACAACTAAAAAAGCCGCATTAATTGCTGAATCAGATTTATTGTCAGAAGGTTATTCACCCGGCAATATATCAATTGATACAAACAACAATATTTATTTAGCAAACTGATCAATAAAATATAATTATTTATCACAACTAAACTTAAAAAGGATGTACACTTATATTGTACATCCTTTTTCTTGTTTATCAATAAAAAACAAACTACCGCAACCGACACTAAAAGATAGTTTAAACATCAAAAACTTGTTTAATACTGTCGTAATGAAGAAATATTCCCTGATCAGCAAGTTCTTTTATTTCTTCAGCAGATGCTATTCTGTATCCAAGAGTTTCTTCCTGCTGAAGCTTCAGATCATTTTCATCAAAATCCATTTCAAATCGATAAATATCTACAAAATAATTATCCCCTTCTCCCGGATTTTCTCTTTTATATGAAAATACATATCCGCCTGAAGCATTTGAAACATCAAGTCCGGTTTCCTCTAAAATTTCTCTTTTTACAGCATCGGATGATTCTTCACCGGCCATTGCTGCACCTCCGGATACTTCCCACCATCCGGGTGCCCAGGCTTTTGTCATAACTCTTTGTGTAATAAGAAACTTTTTATCACTTCTCATTATTACACCAAGAACAGTGAGGTGATATTCACCGTCCTTTAAAATCCAGTCGTATCTTTTCATTGAAGTCGGATCGTAGCCATGTCGTT
>JAZUJY010000020.1:0-7321 GCA_045643005.1 Oscillospiraceae bacterium
CAGGTTCCCGGCTCCAAAGAAAGCGAATTGAACAAAGGATTGTACTATCTTGAAAAGTCGTTCCCTGCAATAAAGCTTTCAAAAGGAATAGAGGGTTACGAATATTTCTCCGTAGATGATTATATCTATTTTGTTCTGAAGGATAATGAGAGGACAGATGAAGACTATATCAGACTGAAAAACCTTTGCGTTGCGTTGGCTGAATTCCAGTATTACACATCGGAATATGAAAGACTTTACAATCTTTACAGCAATAGGTTAGATTGAAGAATGAGGTGACAATATGAAAGAAACATATATTTCTCCGTTGCTGGAAATAATTGATTTTTCAGCACAGGATGTCATTGCAACCAGCGAGTTCCTATATATTGACAATGAAACTGAGATTCACATAAGAAAGTAACAGCTGAAAGATATTGAAAAATGCCCATGATACAGAAATGTACCATGGGCATTCTTTTACTCATGTGGGCATCAGACGTAACCGCATAGGTTGTGCAGCCTTAGCTTTCTACTACATGGCGAGAGAATCTGTGTTTAAGTGTATGGTTTATATTTGATTGATTGAAGCAGCTGTGCCTTCGGGCATGGCTGCTTTACTATATTAGTGATAATTGTTCAGAAACTCCATAAAATCCATGATTCAATTCTTCTGGTATATCATCATTAATTTCATGTACTAATATTTCTTTTGATGACATTGCAATTTTCTTTGTAAAAGCTTTAATAACAAAATCAAAGCACTTGATTACATCATTTTGTGTTATGTGAGTAAGACAGATCATCTGAACTTTAAAGTGTTCAGCCAGATTAAACATAGGAGTTAAAATATGCGGAGCAGTAGTGGATCCAAAAGGATTATCAAGTATCAGGACACTGTAAGCTGAATTATTACGTATACCTGCTGATTCTGATTTGCTGTAATTCATGATGGAAAGAATTATTGACAGATATACAATAAACTTTTCGGCGCCTGAATTACTTTTCAAACCTTCTTCCCATGTTCTGTAAGAGGCATTTTCAGGATTTTTATCAATTTTATAAGCCCGTACTGTTAAATTGCTTTTTTGTATTGCAGTTCTGAGTAATCTGCCGCTGCTCACGATTTTTTCTGCCTCTTTTTTCTTTTGTTCATCATTTGAAAATTCACGATTTGCAAAATGCTCAACACTGGCATCAATTTCGGATTCTATCAGTTTTTGTGCTGAATCCGTATCAAAAGAATCAGGAATATCAATTTTCAGCATATTCTTCGGTGGCTTATCTTCATAAACTTTAACTTTGGCATCTTTAATATGTTTCAGTCCGTTATAGATCATTGGCGTGCCAAATCAAATTTACTGCGATTGATACCATTAAGATCAGCTTCTATTTTTGAAACCATTTTCTGAGCATTTTCAATGTATTTATTTACCATGTCATTTAGACTGAAAATATTTTCTCCCTTTGAATCAGACATCATTTTCAAAAGATTATCCAGTGAGTTTTTCAGTTCATAATCGTCCTTATCAAATCTGTTTATTACTGCATTTAAATCATCTTTTGCTTTGCTCAATAAATCCCGGAAGGATTTGGTATTATCTTTCCATTCCTTATGAAGATTTTCAAACTGATTTATTATATTCTCCTGTAATTCGACAGCAACAGCTTCTTCACGCCTTTGTAAACCTGCAAGAGCATCCTTTAATCTGTCCTGAATTCTGTCTGCCGATCTGATAAGATTTTCTGTGTTTTTTATATTCTGATTAAGTGCTGCAATTTCTTGTTTAATGTCTTCACGCCGTTTTTCAAAATCTGAATAAATCAGATTTTCAGGCATAGGCTCGCCATATTTTTCAATATCCCTGCTGATTTTTTCAAAATCACGTTCAGCAACAATATAAACTTTATTTGCTGAATCATAGTCTGATTTTGCCTTTTCTGCGTCCAATGATAGTTCTGACAATTCTGTTTTCAGTTTTTTGTAAACCCGTTCGCTGTAAACTGTATTTTCATACAAGGACTTTTCAAGTTCTCTTTTCGATATTTCCTTATAATACATCTCAATAAATTCATTTTTATCATTAAGAGAATTTTTTAGAGCTTCAATTTCAGTTGACTGCTCCTTTGAAAGAGTCAGATACTGATCATACAAATCGTTCAGATTGCCTTCTTTTATCGGTGATTCAATGCATGATGAAGTTTCAGAATATGCCTTTTGTGCATATTCCAGTTTGTCTTTTTCCTGATAAAGAACAGTATCCAGTACCGAAATAGAATCGCTTAAATCTTCCAAAGCTTTTTCTGTATCATTCAATTGCTGATTTGCTTTTGTTAGTTTACTGCTCAAATCAATGATTTGACCTGATAAATCATTTTCGTTCTGAATGTAGTCTGCAATATCGTTCAATGTATCAAGTTGTTTTTTACAGGTTTGGATTCTCTCAGATATGGTATCTCTATTCTGTTCTGCTTCTTCGATTTCAGATTTCAGTTTTTCCTGAGCAGCTTTAAATTCTTTTATCTGATTCTCTGATTCTGCAATATCTTTTTCTATTCTTTCAAGCTCCTTATTTTGTTGTGTGAGCCATTCTGCTGAATAATCAAAAGCTTTTGCAGTTTCATATTGTTCGGAAATATGATTCTTTGCAGATTCAGATGTTTCCAGAATTTTTTCAAGTTCTGTAATTTTGTCATTAAGCTCGGATAAAAACTCATTCTGATTCTCAAACAGCTTTACTGCACAGCCTGTTATATACTTTGGTGATGATACAGATTTTTCAAGAAACAAATTAACTTCACTCATACTGAAAACAGGTGCAGTTGATGAAAGCCATTTATCCTCATCATTTAAGCAGATTTTCACATATTCTTCATCTTCAATAATCAGTGAATATGCAAGGAAAGGATATTTCTCCAGTAAATCCAAAACAGATTCACTGCTAAGATTATTATTTTCAATCTGTTTCAAAAGATATTTTTCACAGGTAATATATTCAATTTTTTCTGCATCAAGAAAAGCTGTAATTTCATTATTTACATGAACGCTTCCGTTTTCGGCAGCGTTTTTTAGTTCTGTCTGAATGCGAATTGTATTCTGAATTCTGATACATTCTGCCTCTTTTTCAGAAAGCATATTTATCAGAATTTTTTCAAGCTGATTCCCAAAAACTACAGAATAATCGAAACGATATTCATCACAAATACTGCATACTTTATCATATTCTGCTTCGTATTTTTCAATATCATTCTGTATTTTTGCTTTTTCGGTTTCACATATAAATATAGCGTTTTTTATTTCTGAAATTCTATTTGGGATATCATCCTTTTTCTGTTTTAAATCATCAATTACTGCATCTGTTTTCTGTTTTTCTTTTTCAAATTCGGATAGTTCTGCATTTAGATTTTTTTCAAGCAAATCAATTTGAGAATCCTCATAAGAACCGATAATATTTCGTTCTATTTCAAGAGAATAACGTTTTACAAGATTATCAGTCTGCTTTTTCTGCTGGTCGAGCTGACCATTCAGAGATGATTTATCATTCTCACATTTTCTGATTTGTTTATCAAGAATATCTTTTTCGGATTTTAAACTGCTTTGTTTTTGCCTTTGAGATTCAAGTTCTTTTTCAGTATCAGATATTGAATTTGAAAGAAAAGCTTTTTCTTTTTCGGCAAGCTTATGAACGCTGTACTTCAGACTATTTATTTCCTTAGATATATCTGAATTCTGTTCCAGACCGCTGATTCGCATTTTAATTGTTTCTGCTTCATTTTCAGCCTTTTTCAGTTTTTCATTATAATCAGCACATTCCTGAATTTTTAAATCTCTTGAAATCTGTTCTCTCTTTTGATTCAGAACCTCGGATTTATCATATGCCTGATCCTTTTCCAATTCGGCTTCTTCAAATTTTTTCCTGATTGAATAATATTGTGCGGATACTTCTTCATAATCAATTTTTTCAAGCTTCTGATTCTTGTCCTCTGTGGCTGAATTAAGTTCGGATAAAGTATTTTCAAGATTATGTTTTCTGATAACAAGTGCATCACCTAAACCGTACAGCTTTCGTTCGGCATTTCTTGCTTTATCATCTGCATAGTAAAGCTGTTCAAACTCCGGAATAAGCGGTTCAAGTTCAGAGATATATTTTCTGTGTATTTCCTGTTTTTTCAGAAGTTCGGAATTTTTAAGATATAAATCTGCATATCCCATAAACATCGTTGCAAGAGAGCTGTCTTCATTATTATTTCCTGAGTTTTCGCCTCTTATTTCATTCTCTATTGCGGGAATTATAAGATTGTCTATCAGTTTGTCCGATGTGGTATATTCACCGAAAAATGTATCCAGACCACTTTCAACGGAATTGATTTTTTCTATCATTTCCCACTCATTTGGAAAAATATAAAACTCCTGTAATTTTTCTTTCCATTCTCTGCTTTTTTCCTGACTGAAACAAACCAGACGATTATGATTCTTTGAAAGCTTTTTTATATATTCATAGTCAGCAGCTACAAAATTCCCGTTTTCTTTTGTGGAAAGTTCAAGAGAGGTAATTGATTCGGCATCATAATCATACAGATATTCCGAATAAAAAGTATAATACTGTATCCTTCGTCCTCTTTCATCATTTCCGCTATCTGAATTCACAGCAGTGCGCATAGAAATGCCTGTCAGAAGTTTTTCGGGACTTTTATCTTTCTGCCATTCAAGAAGTACATAAGAATGATAGCCCGGTCTGGTGAAAAAGCTTTCTATTCTTCTTCCTGATGCTTTCGCCTTTGGAAGAATCGGCTGCATCATAAGCTGAACAAGAACCGATTTTCCTCCGCCGTTTGCAAGATTTATCAGAACATTTCTGGCTCTTTTGCTCTCTGTATTTCTGAAATCATAAAGTTCATCGGCAATCAGTCTGTTTCCGTCATTATAGTAAAAATTGACGATTCTGATTTTATTCAGCTGCGGCATTTTTCTCCTCCTCCCTGAGTCTTTTATTCATTTCATTAATTCTGTCTTTTTTCAGAAAATACGGCATAAGGTCCTGACATTTCTTAGTCGGTTTTATTATATTGTTTTCGTCTTTGATAAATATATCGTCAGCCTTTAATTTTACAAGAAGCTTATTGACTATACCGTATTTTGTATTGATCTTTCTGCTTTCAAAATCTCCTTCGGTCTTGGTAAGCCAGTCATTACAAAGCAGACTGAAATTTTCGCTGTAATCCTGAAATCCGTCTGATGATTTATCCGATTTTTCATATCTTCCGAAATACTTGTTAAGTTCTGATACAAATTCTTCCTCCGAAATCATATTTCGGCTCATGGCTCCTGATATTTCAGAATTGAAAAAGAGATACAAAAGATAAACAGCAATAAAATTCATCAGATAAATATCTCTGTTTCTGACTTCATTTCCACCGATGTCCTTTTTAAAATCTTCATTATTTTTCAAAAACAAGTCATTATCCTGGGTTGGAACCATATAAAGTCTGTCACGAACACGATGAAGTTCAAAATCAAGTTCTGAACCAAACATTTCAAGTTCTTCTGCAACATCTGACTCCATTGAATATCCCCATACAGCATGGTCAGTCTGCCTGTCTATCCAGCCTTTTTTCATCAATGCATGAAATACAGTAAGTGTTTTTTTATTCATCTCTCCACCTCTGTTCTGAAATTATTCATTGTGATATTTGAAATATATTTTCCGTTTGAAAATGAAAAACTAAAAGAACCTTCCTCATCTTCAAAACGTATTTTTTTCATCTGTGTAAGCTGTTCATCCATTTCATTCAGATACCATGACAATTCAAATTCACCATTGGGTATGATTGATGTATGCTCTGCTTTTCGCCATGCCTCTATATCAAGAACCTGCATCGCATAAAGCGACACAAGAACGTCAGGAAGCGAATTTTCTTCACAAAGATTATTAATCGTATCTTCAGTAAGAGAATGTACAAATTCCCTTGCAGTAAAAGCGAAACGATCCTTTGCATATTCAAAAAACAGCGTAACAATGCTGAGATTACGCTGATTTCGTATTTCTGATATATCTGGAATTTCCTGTGTATCTTCCGTAATATCTACACCTGTACGTGATTCTTCCTCTGTAATTCTGCTTTGTGGCATATAAAAATTCTCAACGCTGAAAAATTTGCTGAATTCCGGAACAGTAAATATACTCATCAGCCCACTGACCATTTTTGTAATATCAGATTCATTCTGTCTTAATGGAGTGAGTATATCTTTCTCAAAATTGATTTTTTCAAAATCTGAAATCGTAAAACTGTCCTGAAGTATCATTTCATATGTACTTGAAACTGATTGCTTTTTATTAATAAGACTTCTTTGTTCTTCAATGGTTGTCTGAATATTTTTTATTATTTCACATAAAGCCTTATACTGCGGTTCAAGTGTTTCTGTACCTAATCCGCTTTCAGCAGCAGTCTGCATATTATTCTTTCTTACCTGAGCGGATCTCTGAATATCTGTAAGCTGGCGGTATTCATCATCAAGCAGATCAGATGTTCTGTTTATTATCTGTTCGTATCTGTCCTCTGGTATTTGTGAAATGTTTTCTCTGCACATACGAATAAAGCTGTCCATATCATTTGACATGTTTCTGATACGTCTGATGAGTTCTCTGCTTTCACCTAAAGCCTGAGTATAATTATCACGTTTCATATACTCATTCATGCGGAATCTTGTAACAGAATAATCAAGTTCAGACTCTATTTCTTTAGTGCGGAACATAAAATCAAAAGCATCATTTGTCAGATAATACTTTCCCTTGTCCTCATCAAGAATTCGGAATGTCATAGGGATTAATTTTCCTTTTTCTGAATCATAGGTCAGATAACTTATAGGAATACCCCCGTTTTGCAGTACATCAATTACAATATATCTTGTCATTATCTTAGGGTCAACAGCATATTCCTTCGGTAACATTAATGAGAATCCTTCGACAAATTCTGTAATATCTGAAAGTGAACAGCTCTGATGAATACCAAGCGTTTTTTCTTCAATAAACACCATTACTGCAATAATAATATTAGTAAGAATCTGGCTGTCTCCGTTTATCATTTTCTTTATAGGATCAGGATATGAATTACGCACAAAACATTGCATAATATTGATAAACTTCATGCGCTTTTCAAAGCCGCTTAAAAGTGCTGATACTTCTTTTTCTTCCATAGATTACTCCATATGTTCCTTTAACCATCTGAAATTTATTATTTCCTGTGGGATTCTTTTATTATCTTCAAGAGATTTCTTTAAAATTTTCTGATAATCAGGTGAGATCAATGATATGACAGCATTATAATCTTCCATAATATTTCT
>JAZUJY010000021.1:0-7188 GCA_045643005.1 Oscillospiraceae bacterium
GAACTCGGTGAAAACGCATTTGGCTGGGCAAACCTCGAACACGTGATTATTCCTGCATCCGTTTCAAAAATCGATAAAAATGCGTTCATAGGATGGGGCAACCTGAAAACCATCACCCTGTTAGGTGCTGCCGATTCCGTAGTCATCGATGATGAGGCGTTTTCAGGCAACAATGTTAACGGGAACACGATGACCTTCTATGTTCCTGCATCTCAGGTTGATGCTTATAGAAGCATGAAGGCTTTGGAAGGCTCGAAAGTCATTGGTCAGGCAACTGTCACATTTGATATGCAGGGACATGGTATAGCAGTTGCTCCGATCACTGTTAAGTCAGGCGATAAAATTGAAGAACCGACTGTTCAAAATGAGGACGAATATATATTCTGCGGCTGGGGAAATAATGCAGCGTATGATTTACCATTTGATTTCAGTAATGAAATTATTGATGATACAATTATTTATGCAAGATGGTGCCCAATTTCGGCTGCCTGTGGCGATAACCTCATGTATAAATTTGATGAAGCATCAGGTGAACTGACCATTTATGGTGACGGCACCGAAATATATAATTACGACTCTGAATGGCCGGATTACTACGGCTTGCCAATTAAGAGCATCAAGTTTGAAACCAAAAATCTTGAAACTATTGGTACTTTCGCTTTCAGTTGCCTCAGTGATGTTACAGATATCACAATTCCGGCTTCTGTTAAAACTATTAACAACTATGCGTTTGAAAATTGTGAATCTCTGTCAACTCTTACATTTGAGGGTGATTCCGTTCCTGATTTCAATGGAAACGATGTGTTCAAAAACTGTAAACCGGACGTGATATATGTTCCTGCCGGATGTCTTGATGCATATAAGGCCGTTTTGGCTGGCTATGCTGACCAGATTCAGGAGACATCCACAGTAGAAGCAAAGGGTTATTCTGTATCCTATAACGGTGATGTTACGATCAACTTCCACTATCTGGTGAGCGAGTCCTACAAGAACGGCTATGTAAAATTCAGTGACGACACACAGGTCCGTGCATCAGATGCACTCATAGATTCAAACAAATACTGTGTATTCCCAATCAGTATGCCTGCAAAGAATATGTACGATAAGATAACTGCACAGTTCTATGATGAGGAAGGCAACGCTGTCGGAGATGCTGTCACATTTGATCTCGTTACATACACGGATGAGGTAAAAGCATACGATTCTAATTACGCTGATTTTGTGGACAGTTTCCTTGAATACGGTGCACAGGCTGCTGCATATTTCGGTATCAGCGGAGCACCTGCCGGTAAGGAATACTCTTCGGAAGAATTTACCATAATCTCCGATGCACTGAAAGAAAAATATGCGTATGTCAACATGGGTGAGAAATTTGTAGGTGCAACATTGTTGCTGCAATCCACTCCCAAACTCCGTCTGTACTATAGCGAAACATTCTCAGATGCTGAGCAGAATGAACTGAATCCTGATTTGTTCTATACCGAGCAGAAAGTATCACCCACACAGTTCAACACAAAAACATTGAACGGATACTCTGTCTATAACTACATCTACAAGGCTATGAACTGCAATGATGAGGGACTGAAAAAACTCTGTGCAGCACTCTACGATATGAGTAAGGCTGCGGCAGAATTGAATTCTTAAATCTGATAAAAGGAATATACAATTATGAAAAACATTTATACAACACCTGAAATGGAAGTAATAGAGTTTGAGTCAGAGGTTGTAATCACAACAAGTGGTATTACCCCTGTATAGAAAAAGCTCATAATTCGTCTAAGAACAAGTATAAATACAAAGCTAATATGAGCTGCGTAATATCTCTGATTGACGACTATATTCAAAGGGGCTGTTAAAAAAGTCTCTCATATAAAGAAAGCAGCAAATCAAAGATACGTATTTACGTACTCTAATTTGCTGCTTTTTTCAGCTTTCAGGCAGTTTCTTAACAGCCCCTTTGAAAGGTAAGGGACTCGAAACTGCAAAATGTACAGCTGCTGAAACAAAACTATCTCATAATCTCTAAAAAACAAAGGCCCAATCACCATGAACCGTGGCTTTATTCAATTTGTATCACTGATACCAGTCTTCTAACTGTAAGTTTTCTACTCTTTCAAATTCTCTTGTATTATGAGTTACTATTATTAGATTTTTAGAGCGTGCATGTGCAGAAATAAGCATATCCATATTGCCAATAGGTGTACCTTTCTTTCGCAGTGCTGCACATATGTCACCGTATTCAATGGCTGCACCGGAATCAAACGGCAGAATTTCAGCAATGGAAAGAAATTTCATTAAAGCGATGGCATTCTTTTCAGGATTTGCGCTATACTTTATACCGTATTCAAGTTCGGCAAGTGTAATAGATGAAATGGCAATTCCATTCTCCCAGTTTTCTTTAATTTTCTGTAATACATATGGATTTTTTTTCTGAGCATACACACACATATTAGTGTCAAGCATATATTTCATAAGGATTCTCTTTCCTGAAATTCATTATTCATATCTCGTCTTTCGGCAATATCAAGATAATCGCCTGTAAATTCATTAATGCCCTCCAAAAATGTTGACCAGGCTTTTTCCTTTGGAACCAGCATTACTGTATCACCGATTTTCTGTGCATAAACTTCAGTTCCTTCAAATCTGAACTCCTTTGGTAATCTTACTGCCTGACTGCTTCCGTTTACAAATAATTTTGCTGTTTGCATATTAAACACCCCCTATATTTAGTATATACTGCAGTATATACTTTGTCAAGTGGTTTATCATCTGTAGTGAAATCAGATAATAATTAGTATATTCTTGCTAATTCCTAACAATTTTAAGCGAAAGAACGTGAATCCGTTCGTTATCACTGTCTGGCTAACCCGTGAGTAGTAACTGCGGTCATGGAAAAAAGTACTGCAAACATCGGTTTTTAAATATCTGTAATGCTTTTTAACCTGTCAAAATGACATATCCTCATCAAACTAAAACAGCATCAGCATTCCCGTTAGGAAACGCTGATGCTGTTTTTTTTGAAATCATATTTGTTTATAATTTCATATATATTATTTTCCTTTTAATTGTATTATTTGTTTTCTCTAAGTGCAATTGAAGTATATTTATCAAGTATCCATCCATAATGATCGCCGTCATCAGTGTCATAGCAGTCAAAGTAGGTTCCGTCAGGGCAACGTACTGCTCTTTTTGCTGTAATATGCCATCCTTTTTCAACATCCCACTTCGGAGCTTTTTCCTTACTTATTTTTCCGGATACAAAATCATCCGATGTTATTCCGCTGATTCCGTCTTCGAGTACTTCGCCTTTAAAAGCTGCATCATCCGGGAAATCAAATATTCTTTCCATTTTTCCCGTTCTTTCATTGTAGCTTTTTGCTGAAGAGTATATTTCTTCAAGGCAGCTTTCGATAAGATCAAATTCTTCCTTTACTGTGGGATCCTCCGGATAATCAGGTGCATAGTCGGCATCTGTTGAACAGCCGCTCCACATATATGTATTTCCGGATTTTCCAAGCAGCCTGCATACCCACGGATAATATGTACGGAATTCTTCGCTAAATCCTATGCATGCCATTTTGCTGTAGTATCCGTCAGTGTCATTATAGTAAGCCTTTGAACTGAGATGTCCGTCGTATATAATAAAATGGTTTTCCAGTGAAGCAGGAAGTGTAAGTGAAAATTTTCCGCTCTTGAAAATAAGTTCGATCGTTCCGTCAGAATTTTTCATTGCGGATACACCTTCATCCTTTATGTCCTCTCCATACTGATAAGGACTCTGTTTATCAGGTGCTTTTTCTTCTGTTTTTGCTTCATCGTTTTTCTTATCCTGTTTTTCTTTGCTGCCGGACTGATTATTTTCGGTTTTCTTCTCTTCTGTCTTTTCTTCAGATCCGTTATTATTTATATTTACTTCTTCTGTTCTTTCATTTTTATCTGTTTCTTCGGTTTCTTTCTTTTCCTGCGTTGTCTGTTTTTCTGACTGTATGGAAATATTTATTCCGTCATCAAGTTCCTGACATCCTGTAAATGAGGCAAGCATTCCGACAGCCAGTGCAAAAATTACTATTCTTTTTTTCATAAAGCATTACTCCTTTGTGTTTTTTTCTTTTCTGATAATAAAGACCGGCGGTTTTTAAAAAGGTTTCAGTTTTTTTATTTTTTATTTTCTTTGTTTTTTCCCTTCTGATAATAAAGACCGGAGGTTTCTAAAAAGGTTTCAGTTTTTTATTTTTATTTTCTTTGTTTTTTCCCTTCTGATAATAAAGACCGGAGGTTTCTAAAAAGGTTTCAGTTTTTTTATTTATATTTTCTTTGTTTTTTCCCTTCTGATAATAAAGACCGGGGATTTTTAAAAAGGTTTCAGTTTAAATCAATATTTCTTTGTTCATCATTAGTCCTGAAGCTGAAAAATATATTTATGAGTGAAATTTGAGATAATAATTTCAAACTTGTATCACACAAAAAACATATTCATTTTATCCACTATTTCTTCAGAAAATCAGTTGAAAAGATATTTTTAGTTATTTATAATTAAAATTGGATGATTAATTTTATTTTTTTGTTGTTTTATTACAAATAGTCAAAGAAGTAATGTTAATTTGTCAGATATTTTGTAAGATTGTCTATTTAATGCGGATAAATATACATCTTACTCCTTTCACACTATTTTATATATTAAAACAGCGGAGGATTTTAATATGAATAAAAACATCAAACGAATATGCACAGCCATTGTGTGCATGACTTTAGTATCAGGCGCTCTGTCATCAGCCCCGGGACAGCTTTCTTTTGCCGCAGATGACATACTTATCCATGATGACTTTGAATCATCCGGCGGAAGCTGGGAAGCAAGAGGCGGATGCTCGGCTTCACTTAAGTCTTCAAATGCTTTTTCAGGCGACAAGGCATACTTTGTAACAGGAAGAACAGCCGAATGGAACGGTATTACAAAATCTCTCGGAAGTGACTTCAAGGCAGGAAATGAATACAGTTTCAGTGCAGCCATGATGTCATCCAAAAGCTGCGAGTTCAAGATGACTCTTCAGTACAAGGACGGCAGTGGAACTACTGCGTATGACAAGATCGCTTCTGTCGAAAATACACCTGACGAATATATCCAGATAGCAAATACAAACTACACGATTCCTTCAGATGCTACCGATCTTCAGATAATTCTTGAAACTATAGACGGCACAATGGATTTTTATGCTGACGAATTTACAGCAGCAAAGGCAGGAACAGAAATAAAAATGACAAGCAAGCCTTCAAGAGGTGACGTAAATCAGGATGGTGAAATAAACATTGCTGACCTGTGCCTTATGATGTCGGGAGCTCTTGATGAAACATCCTTATCTGACAGCACAGCTTCAAAGCAGGCTGACGTAAATCAGAGCGGTCTTATCAACTACAAGGACGTAAGCATGCTTACGGATTATTTATTCGGAAAAATAGAAAAATTTGAAAAGTCAGATGTCTGGGAAGGTCCGGTAAAAGAAACTTCTGATCCTAAGGAATTTATGAATGAATGGAAGAGCAAATTTGTTGAGTACTGTCCTGCCGGAATCACTGACAAGAAAAACGGAGTTACATACGGAACCGTCAAGAAATATCAGTACTTCTCAACTACCAGAGGCAGAAACACAAATGTCAATGTTCTCTTCCCGCCTAACTACGATGAAAGCAAGGAATATCCTGTTCTGTATGCTATGCACGGATACTATGAGGATGAGGACAGCTTAGTAAATATGAGCAAGGCTCAGAATATGTACGGAAACCTCATGGCTTCGGGTGATGTTGAGGAAATGATCATTGTATTCCCGTATATCTTTACAAGCAAGACTCTTGAAAAAGTTACAGGTATGGATGACACAAACAGCGCTGCTTATGACAACTTTATTAATGATCTGTTTACAGACCTTATGCCGTATATTGAAAAGACATTCCCTGTAAAGACAGGACGTGACAACACGGCTATCTGCGGATTCTCAATGGGAGGAAAAGAGGCTCTTATTATCGGTCTTTCAAGAAGTGATGCGTTCGGATACGTTGACGGTATCTGTCCTGCACCGGGTATGATACCGGGAAATCTCTCTGAAGACAAGGTTAAGCCTGCATATGATATGCCGTATATGCTTATGGTTACTGCGGGCGGAAATGATACTGTTGTATTTAACAGTCCTGCATCATATGAGGAGGCTCTGACGAAAAACGGAATTGATCATATATTCTTCCAGGTCGGACAGGGCGGACATGGTGATTCTTCCGTTCAGCCTTCATTCTACAATTTCCTGAGATGTCTCTTCAAAGCTTGATTTTTTTAATTATTTGCAAAGAATTTTCAGGCTTTTTGCACTTTCTGTCGATACGCATTCAATGACAGTATTGCGGCAGAATCTGTTATGGACCTGAAAAGATTATACTTTTTTTCCAAAAACGCCTAATTTATGACTGATAGCATTATTCATAACATAATCAGGTACGGGAAGCAAAGAAACAGAATATCGAAAATATAAAACGTCAGTGAAATCAATGTTTTCACTGACGTTTTATTAATGTATATTTATTATTTAAAAATCATCTGAGCTTTCCTCTTTTTTGGAAGATCACTTCTGCTCATTCAAATACATACTGATTCGTTTCTGAATTCTTCGTGCTGTTTCTTCAGCAGACTGATCATCATTATAAAACGGTGCAAGTTCATCATCACAAACATCATATATATATATATCATAAATATATGTTCCACTTTTACCGATTAATAAATCTGTATATACCGCGTGAAGAACCGCATCTGCACGGTACTTCGACCGCACCTTTTCCGCACTAAAACCGCACTGCTTACCGGATAAGAACCGCACAATATTGATTTACCGGATCAAAGTACAGTCTTATCGTTGCTCAGAGCACCCTTTTCCGGAACCAGAGCAGGTAAAATCGAAAAAAGAGTGCAGTGAACAACTTCTTTTAAATTAGTATTCTGGATAATCTATGTTGTTTTCTTTTAGTATGGAAGTAAGTTCTTCAATGTAGTCATTTAATCTCTGGATTTCAATCCAGTTGCAATGACAAAGTTCATCTGCTTCTTCCAGTTCATGAAGAGTAATTTCATAATCAGTCCATTTTAAACATTTATGATTTTTACTAAATGCACAGTAGTCATTCATTCAGAAATGCCTCCTTTGCATT
>JAZUJY010000022.1:0-7944 GCA_045643005.1 Oscillospiraceae bacterium
TCTTTTTCATCTGCTGAAAGTTCAAGAACGGTTATTGCTTTAGGCATCTTTTTATCCTCCAAATGTTACTGAATATCCTATAAATATATTATATCACATTTGGAATGATTTGTAAAGTTATTTAAAAATGTTTATACTAGATCATCATCTGATAAATCAGTTATCTGAATATTAACTACAAATTTATTATCATTATCACGTTCATAAGCTAGTTCATAAAGTTTTGTTTTAATTTTTTCTCTGTTTGACATACAACTCTTAACTGACTCTTCCTTACATTCTGAAAGAAAATAATCATAAGTCTTCCAAAAAGAATTCCAGGCTTTTTCAACAATTCTTTTGTTTTCTGCAAATTCCTGCAGTTTTATATTAAACGAATTCATCTGTTCTATCTCCTCCGGCAAATTCACAATTTGCTGATTAATTACACAAAAAATAGTCATCTACATAATTTCCGAATATATCATATGTTACATCAAATGTACCAAGAAACTGAAATTTTGAATTACTTACCTCTATAGATACTGTAATTAATTCTGTTTTCTCATTAAAACAACCCCAACATACAGATAATTTTCCAGGGTTTATACAATGAGTGTCAAACAGACCCAAATGGGCAGCCTTTTCTTTTTCTTCTTCAATATATTTATTATATACGCTCCAGAACAGATCCCATGTTCTTTCCTCAATGTTATATTTTTTCATAAACTGATCAATATCGTTATCAAATTCTATCATATATTTTCACTCCTGTCATTTGTGGTTTAAACCCTTATCAAACTTATCAAAAATAAAAATACCGCTTTTTTCATCCTTATATCCATAAACACGCATATTACTAACTTCATCCTCAGCTTCAGCTGCTGATATAGTATTTCTATTTGATATTTTTTTCCTTCTTGACGTAATTGTTCCTGCGTTTCCGTATATGGATATTTATAACAACACAGAGGATATCCCCCGCCTGAAGCAGGCGGCGGGTTCTATCTTTCCGCTCAGTCGGAGTACAATCTCCGACTGTTTGGTCAGCGATTCTACGAATCGCCTCTGCTTGTTAAAAGCAG
Source organism: Oscillospiraceae bacterium (assembly GCA_045643005.1). Classification (GTDB taxonomy): domain Bacteria; phylum Bacillota; class Clostridia; order Oscillospirales; family Ruminococcaceae; genus HUN007. The sequence goes on from JAZUJY010000022.1 coordinate 1,065, forward strand.
AGCTTTGAATCTCCTCTCTCTGTCTTTAACTCTGTCATTTATAAAAACCATAATATCATCAAGCGATGAACAAAGATTATTTTCATTCATGTAAACATTATTCATTTTCATTCTGCTTTCCACTTCATTATATTCCTCATATATTTCAGCTTTTAGTATGTACAAATTTAATACTGAGTTCACTTAATGTTGCACTTTCGTTATTCTTTTTCATAGATTAATGGAGGCACCGTTGATAATACATCAACAATATTCTGATCTGATACTATACAATAATGAATAAGTTCAAAATCAGAATAATAATTACCTGATTCCAATTCAACAAATTTTAATAAAGCTGAATTTTTCACTATATAGATTAGATTATGAACAAAAAAGTATTTATCATTATTTTTTTGTTGTACTGACAAACATGTCGTCATTCTCATCGCCTCTTCACTACTCATGTAAAAAGGTGTCATTCCATTAAATACTACTTCTATTTTTTTTATGTCACATTCTACTGTTAAGATTATATCGCCTTCATTTTCTGATATTGTCACATAATTAGCTCCGTTAAATTCTATGCCGTTTGCCTTAAAAGGTATATAATCTTCTTTTTCTTTCATTTCAAAATAATTATTTTTCATTTTATATTTCCTTCTTATTCATATACCATATCGGTACTTTACAATTCCTACAAACTCATTTTCCTCCCAAGTAATCAAATCACCAAATCCTGTCGCAAAAATTGGGATTGAATCATTTCCCATATAATACGACTTTTCAAGCAACTCCTTGTAATCATTCGGATTTATTACTTTTAAATATCCGTTATAAGAGTCTTTCGTTTGGTCAATATGACATTTTATTAATTCATTCTCTTCCAGACTGTCTATGAATCATTAAACGAAATGAACTATATCATATGGATAATATTGCTCATTTTTCAAATCGTCATCTAAAAAACCAAGCCTTTTTGCAATTGCGCCAGCTTCAAAGCACCAATATCCATAATACTGATATTTATTTACCAGTTCATGTGTACCATACCAAGCACTATCTACAGAGCCCTTATACCATCCTCTCAAATATTTTAGAAAAGAATCTCTATCTTCATCGTTAATGCTTTTTACTAACTTTTTGTATGGACGAGGAAACGATATTTTCGATGCATCAAATTCAATTTTGTTTCCAATGAGAATAAAATCTAATAATGAATCATATGTTTCAGCTTCTTTTAATTTATTTTTTATTATATTCAACTTCTCATCGTCCAAATTCAGAAGATATGCTAAAGAAGAAAAAACAATATTGCTTTCGTATACTGAATCATCCCAGGCTTCACAAAACAAATCCAAAGAAGCTTCAAATTCTTTTTTTATTTCTTCAATTGAATCACCTTTTGAATACTTAGCGATTATTATCCCAATTTTTTTTTGTAAAATGTAATCTTTTACAAAAAGTATCTTGTCATCTAAATATTTTCCGGCAACAATACCCTCCTCAAATCTTTTGATTCCTTCTGACATTTTTAAAATATACTCATCAAAATACTCTTTTGATTTAATTGTATCTCGCATATTATTCTCCTATTACTAAAGTTTCCTCAGTTACTTGACTTATCTTTTCATTTTGTGTACAATTCATATATTGACCTCCGGTTTAATAGTTGTGTTGTAAGCGGCTAACTTACACTTCTATTATACTGGAAGGTCTTATTTTTTTCAAACCTCATTTTTGTTCATTACAGGAATGCTTTTGGACTACAATATTGAATTACCGTATACGATCAAAACATTTTTTTCATCATCATCTATTTCAAAAAAGCGCCAGCATTCAACATTATTTGTTACTTCAGAATAAACAGTTAAAACCATTTCATTGTCAAAAACAACTGACAAATCACCATAATTGTTTATTTCCGTTTTTATTATAATATGCTGTCCGGTAATCTCATGTTCATTTTCCTCCAGCCACTTGTCAAATGCATTTTCCCCTTTTATATCCCATTCAAATTCTTCGCGACCGGCAGCATCTCTGTATTTGTCAGTTTCTGTAACAAGGATTATCCCGTTTCTGCAAATTCTAAAAAAAGTCTGAAGCATTAAAACATAAGTTTTATCATATTCCATTTCAAACTCAAACCATATATTTCCGTGTTCTCTGAAAATTCCTGAAAGTTTTGCACCATTTAATTCACTTAATCTGTCCAGAATGATTTTTTGTTCGATAGTCTTCATATTTATCACTCCTCATTCATTATTCCATTACCAGTAACCACAAAGTGTGAATTTAAATTATTTTTTTCGAAAAAGCGCCAGCATTCATCACCTGTAGTTGTTTCTATGAGAACCTCCAAGACTATATGGTTATCAAAAATAATAGTAAGATCTCCGTTGTTTTCAGCTTTTACACACTTAACCCGGGCATATTCAAAGAATTCTTTATTATATTTTTCGCACCATTTATCAAATTTATTCTCACCTTTTATGTCCCAGTTGAAATCATACGGCTCCTTTAATTCTGATATCGGCTGATATTTATCCATATCTGTGATTAGAACTTCATCTTCTGTGCAAAATCTAAAAAAGGTCTGCAGATGTAATGCATATTCTTTTTTATCCTCTCCTATAAATGATATCCAAATCATGTCTGCAGCTCTTCCGATACGAAAATGACAGGAATTTTGAAGCTTATTCAATTTTCTTAATATCAATTCTTTATTTTCCATAATTATAATCTGCCTTTCTGCGAACGGCACCAACGGGGTTATGAAAATCCAAAAAATGCTTTCGCTAATAATTTTTTTGTGATAGAGATCACATGTGCTGCTTTCCACTCCTTCAAGTGTGTTTTTCAGTGTATCCAGCTGTACGTCGATATTATCTATTGATTTGATAATATCATCTATCAGTCCTCCTACTCCGTTTACCTTATCTTTGTATAGCGTTCAAAGCTCTGCTTTTAACAAGCAGAGGCGATTCGCAGAATCGCTGACCAAACAGTCGGAGATTGTACTCCGACTGAACGGGAAGATAGAACCCGCCGCGGCACCAATTGCTGCTGCTCCGCCTGCCATTATCCATATCCAGAAGTTTCCTACACATATATTTTCCGCTTCCTGAATATCGTATGCATTTCCTGCCACGTCCTCTGCTGATAATACATCAACAATATTCTTATCTGATACTATACCGGTTACAATTATTCATTTCCATGCTCAATCAAAAATACATAATCTTCATCACATACTGTTCTTTTCAACAGTAAAAGCTGATTGTCATTTAACATCGGCTTATAATAAATTTTCCCTTCTTTATATCTTCCATTAATTATATTATTATATAGTTTTTTCACAAATGAAAGCCATTCTTTTTCATCATCATCCTCTGCATCCTCGTCTTTATCAAACAGATATTCATATCCATCAACCATTCCAAAAATCGTAAGTGCAGTACTCAACTCACAGCTTTCATTCTCTGCAGCTATTCTAAAAATAGCATAGCATTCTCTTTTGTCAACATTTTTTATCAATAAATGTAATTTTTCAGAATTATCTGTTTTTAATGCTAATTCCTTTTTTTGTTCAAAACATAAATTTTCCATTTGTCCGTTTTCAGAAGAAACTATACTTTTCTGACTGCTTTCAAAATGATTTATATTTTCTTTCTTGATGTCATTAATTATTAAAGCATCATTTACGACCGCATTTTTTATATCTTTTTGATTTAACAAAGGTGTATTCATAAAAGCAGCAATTCCAACTGTTTTTAAGCTTTCAGAAATATCGATTGATTTCAGAGAAATACAGTCGAAAAATGCACACTCGCCTATTTCTTCTAATGAATTCCCGCCTTCAATAATCTCAAGGCTGGTACAATTGCTAAATGCCGCTTCACCAATATGTCTGACACTTTTTCCAATCCACAATTTCTTTAATCCCAAACAATTCCTAAATGCTCCATCATCTATTTCAATGACACTATCAGGAATATCGATCTCCGTAATTAAGCCGCAGCCATAAAACGCGTTTTTTCCAATACTGATAATATTATCCGGAAGTATAACAGAACTTATTTTTTTGCAGTTTTGAAAAACATTGTCTTCCAGACGAGTTATCTGATTCGGAATAACAATCTCTCCCTCAAGTGAAGTCATATAATCATTTTTTAATAAAATACTATTTGCATGAACAAATATACTTTTATCTATTTCCGAACTAAACCATCCTGTTCCGGAAAATGCATCCTGTTTTACTGTTTCCAAACTTTTCGGAAATGAGATATATGAAAGATCACCGCATCCGGCAAAAGCGCATTCACCTATTTCTTTTACGCCTTCTGGTATTTCTATTCTTTTTAGTGTAACGCATTCCATAAAAGATTCTTCACATATTTCTGTAATTCCATGCGGCAAAATAACTGAACTTAACTCTGAACATTCTGCAAAAGCTCTGTTTCCTATTTTTTTTACACTATCCGGAATTACAACAGATGTTAAGGATAAGCAATGAAAAAATGCAGATTCAGCTATCTCAGCAACGCCATCAGGAATTATTATTTCTCCTGAACACTTTTCTCCATTAATTAAGAGATTATTTACTATTACAAGAGGAGCTTCATTCTGCTTTCCAGCAAGCCATGGTGTTCCGTTAAATGCATATTCTTCAATTGTCTGTATTTTTGTTGAGAAAGATACCTCAGTAAGGTTTTTGCAGCTGTCAAAAGCCCCGAAACCAATTTTTACAACACTGTCAGGAATTGTAACTGAATGCATTTTCTTATTAAAAAATGCATTTCTCTTGATACTTGTAACATTGTCAGGTATAATTACATCTCTGATATAATCAGTATCTTCTATATATTTTAATAATTCTCCGTTTTCTATTATAAAATTCATATCTACACTCCGATACTATTCAAAAGCTAAAAAATCATCCTGCATTTCGCCATTCTCATTAAAAATAGCCTGATAATACCCCAAATACCAAAATGAAGTATTCATGATCCTTATCTCTGATTTTATTATTCCGACATTATCAGAACTCAGCTCATAACTAAATCCATGAAATTCAGCCTGAACTGACTCTCTTGAATTTAATGACATTTCGTTTGCTTCTGATTCACATTCATTAATAAAAAAATCATACATAGCCCAGAATGATTCCCATGTTTTTTCTTTTAATTGTTTCTCACATGCTTTGTTTTTTAATCTGTTAATATAATATTTCATATGCCTTTTCTCCTACAATCAGCTAATAATAAACCAACTGACTTTTAAATACTATCTTCCGAAAAAAACATCATCTACACAATTTCCTGATAAATCAAAAAATACCTGATAGTATCCTATATACTGATGCTTTGAATTTTCAAATACTATAGAAATAGAAACTAATTCTTCATCATTTTCAAAAAATCCGAACCTTACACAAGGTTCTTCAAGAATTACAGAACTTCTGTCTGTTAATCCAGCCTCTGATGCTTCTTCTTTATTCTCTTCAATATAACTGTTGAAATTTCGCCAGAAATATTTTATTGATCTATCTATTATATTTTTCTTTTTCACAAAATTATGCAGCTCACTTTTAAACTGATTCAATTCAGATCACTCCTTGAATTACATTACACATTAATGATCTCCGGGACCAAACCTATCAAAAATTATAGTATCGGATGCTGAATCATAATATCCAAACAATCGATAATCTCCCATATTGCCCTTAACTTTCACCTCGTAATCATAACCTTTAAATATATTTTCGACAAATTTTATACCTGAAACATTTTTTTTACCCAAAGCCCATCCTTTTTTCATTGCTACTATAAATTTATTAACTTTATCAGCAGGTTGATTTTTACATAAATCCCGAAAACATTCACGTTTAATCCATGCTTTAGGCTTTTTTGATTTTGGATTATTCGGAGTTGGCTTATAATCAGCATTATGTACCAATAACGATTTTTCTCCAACATAATAAGTATGATATCCCTCAACCTTAAAATTATAAACACTTACACTTTCATCCTGATTCTTTTCCCTGTATATCTCCTCGACAACAAGTTCTTTCCCATCAGAATTTATAAGCTTTGTTCCTATACAAAGATCTACCGCACTTACAAATCCCGTTCCCGGTACATAATACGGATGATCAAACGTAGATATTATCTCTTCTCCGTCTATCACCAGATGCACAAGTTCATCCGCATCTCTTATATACGTTTCAACTACAGGTTTATACCCTGTCTCCATTGTTTCAGGATCTGTTGACAGTACCATATCTCCTGCTTTTATGTTTTCTATTGCAACAAGTCCGTTTATTGTTGCTACCATTGTTCCGGCAACAAAACACTTCATCGTTGACGTCATTCCGCCGGTAAACGCTGCTGTTAATCCTATTCCGGTCTGGAAGACATTATACAGCTTACTTGAATGCAGCTTATCCATGAACGCTGCAAAATCACCGGTACCAAATGCTTTGTCAAGTAATGAAAGTGTATCCATTCCTCCCATTACTGTACTCATCACTTTGGTTACGGCTGCCGTCCCTTTTACGAATCTGCCAAGTTTTGTGACACATGCTGCTCCGTCGCAGAGGGCATTCAGTCCTTTTCCGGCAAGTGCCCCCAGCTGTCCGACTCCTGCAAATGCCGCACCCATTATCGCTCCGCTTACAGCTCCTGAAAACGCTCCGTTTTCGACACCTTCCCAGAACGAACCGCCGTTTGCCATACTCTCAAGCCCGCCTGAGACGCCGCCTATTACGGCTCCCATTATTGCTCCCCAGCATGCTCCGGCTATCAATGTCGCCAGTATTCCTTCTCCGACTCCGCACCATAACAGTGCAACGGCTACTACAACTATTACTACCGTCACTATCAGCTTCCAGTGTTCCTTA
>JAZUJY010000023.1:0-2765 GCA_045643005.1 Oscillospiraceae bacterium
TAACAAGCAGAGGCAATTCGAAGAATTGCTTTCGTTCAGTAGGAGATTGAACTCCTACTGAACGAGAGAATAGACCCCGCCGCCTATAGAGGCGGGGGATATCCTCTGTGTTGTTATATCATCACAGTACGGTACTGAATTTAAAGGTTCTGACTACGGTGATATCAAAAAGGTTATTTCAATATGGATATGCATTAATCCGGCCAATGACTACAAAGATTCGATGAACAGATACCGCATAACTGAGGAAAACGTTGTAGGAAACGTCAGACTAAAAAACAGCGACTATGATGTTATGGAAGTCATTATGATCTGTCTTCACAGGAACTATGACTCTGACAACAATCATAACAGACTTATAAACATGCTCTCAGTTCTCTTTGCGCCGGATCTTGAAAACGATAAAAAACAGGAAATTCTCGAAAATGAATATGACATTGAACTTACGGCTGAATACAGAAAGGCGATGAGCGACGTGGGTGCAAATTTATTTGAATTTTATTTAGATGTTGCTGAGGAAAAAGGATTTAACAGAGGTCTGGAACAAGGCAGGGAGCTGGGCATGGGGCAAGGCATTGAAAAAGGCATCGAAAAGGGCAAAATTCAAGAAAAAGAACAAATTGTCAGAAATATGATAGCCAAAGGTGCTTCTGATGAAATGATACTGGACTTCACACAAATTTCTGAAGCTGAACTTGAAAAGATAAAAAATAGGCAATAAAATAAATCAGCATATCCTGATCCAACGTATTTACGTGACAAGGATATGCTGATGAAAGAAAAACAGAATTGAAAAATGTTTTTATTTATTATATAAATCCGAATGATTCTTCAAGAAATTTGGATAAACCGGCGGAGTGGATGGCTGATTATTTATATGATAATAAGGATTGTTTTTTTTATGAAGTAAATCAAGTAGCTGATTTTATAGATTGTTGGAATAATAAGATTCCTTCAAAAATGAAAAATTTGCATTTGTATCTTCACGGACAAAACGGTGCAGTTACTTTTTGCTCGGATCCTGAGAAAAATGAATTTAATGACGGAGAAACAGAAATTACCGATGTAGGCATGGAAATGATCCTAAATTTCTTGAATAAAAAAAGTGTTATTAATAAAGCTTATTTATACTCTTGCAATGGAGGAACACTTAAAGAAATAAATGTTGATGTAAATGATAATCAGAGAGGATATTTGTCTCAATACACTTTTGCTCAATCAAAGTATGCTGATGATTTTTCTAATAAATCAAAATGTAGTGCAGCTATGGCATTCGCTTACAAGATTAGTCCTACTAAAATAGAAGCATGTAAAAATGATCAAGTTGATTATTATAATTTTTCTTTAGCAGAATTTAGTTTAAATCCGGCTATGAGAGAATTAGCAGCAGATGCATTATCTGAATATGGTATTGATCCCAGATTTGCAGGAAGTGGACCACAATCAATTATAATATTCAATTATACAGAACATTCATCTGAATATAAAAAAATATATTATCCCGTTAGACATTATGCAATACTTAACATTTTTAAAAGTGAGGAAAATGATGGTAAATGGATTAATGTATCATTTGAGAATAATGAATTCAAGGAAGAAATTGTTGGAGATAATAGGACTGAATAAAGGAGCAAAAGTATGAAGAAAAAAATAATAGCAGCAATTATTTTTATAATTATATTGATTATTCCTAACCTTGTGTTTATTGGAATCTATAATTATATGTTTGAAGATAGACATGGTAATGATAATGCAGAAGCAAAATCATTGCTCGCCAATTGGATGGAATTTGAAACTGATAATGAGGACGTGATTGATTTTACCGGTACATATGTTATTTCATCGGAAAATAAATACAATGAAAAATTCAATCTTAGTGAAAAGTTTGAAGAAAGATTATCGAAAGAAAATCATTTTGATGTCGACAAATGCAGATATTTACTATTCATTGAAAATGGCGAAGCAGTAGGTTCAGTTTTTTCTGAAAGCAAAATTTCTCCATATACCGGTTCATATATAATAATTTTGAAATCTAAAGATTATCCAAACGGAGTTGAGCATGGAGATGTGATAAAGCCGACAGAGTGCAATTTTGATCATCAGGCGAAGCTGTTATACGAAGAATTTAAGGAAAAACATAAAGACACACAAAAATCTGATGATTCGGCTTCAGAATAAATGTATGACATCTATATCAAATGGGAAGAAAAACTTCTATTTGTCCTAATAACGAAGATGAATTATCTGAATATCATCTCGCTTAAGAGTATGATTCTAAGGAAATGCTGAGTAATGAAAAGTATATAGGTGTTTCAGTTGTTAATGTAGGCGGTGAAGAAGGTCAGATTTATAAATTGAAGAATTCTCATCCGGCAATCATTTCACAAGAAATGTTTGATGCTGTTCAGGAAGAAAAGCAGAAACGGAGCAATGTGGTTGTTGATGAGAATGGAACACACAGAAGTAATACGAAATATAGTTCAGTGAAGAATTAGGAAATTCATATTTTACTAACGTAGATATTTTTGCCGTAGAGGCTTAAATATAAATATTATTTTATTAAGGAGAGTGCTTTTTGATTAAGTACAACACAATGGAGATTGTAGCGTAGCCGGGAGGTTGCAAATACAGTCAAACACAACCTCCCGCTTAAAATGCAGTTGAAGTTAACAACATTCAGGAGGAAAAATAATGAATACAAATAACATTACAATTCGTTTAGAGAAAAAAGAAGAATATCGTGAAGTTGAGAACCTTGTAAGAGA
>JAZUJY010000024.1:0-10229 GCA_045643005.1 Oscillospiraceae bacterium
TGTTGTTCAAAGCTCTGCTTTTAACAAGCAGAGGCGATTCGTAGAATCGGTTCCCGCTCAGTCGGAGATTGTACTCCGACTGTTTGGTCAGATAGAACCCGCCGCCTGCAGAGGCGGGGGATATCCTCTGTGTTGTTATAAGGATGTTTATTTTTTTATATATTAACTATTTAATCATTTTCAGTATCATCGGTTGGATCCTCAGTGTCTGAATAATCAGGAACACCTGTAAATGATGCCTCTTCGGTGATCAGACCCATACCCATCTTCGGATATTTTCCATTGTCATCCTTGCACCAGCTCTCAACAGCATCTGCAATTGCCTTAGCATAATCCTGGTAATAGAGATCAAAAATTCGATTGTCCTTATCGTTTGATATAAATCCAAGTTCAACAATACAAGCAGTCATATTTGTAAATGAAATAATTTCAAAATTGTTCTGCTTGTCACTGGTATAACCCTGCTGTGTTGGTCTTATTTTGAATCCGCCGGAGGATTTGCCTGATTTTTTAATCTCTTCATTTACTTCCTTAAACTTCTGCTCTATATTAAATGCAAGAACCTGTTCAGGTATCTGACTATCCTTCTGGATCCACAGTTCAACACCTTCAGCATCCGGATCGACACTGAAATTTCTGTGAAGAGCAAGATGAAGTGCTGCTCCGGAATCATTTGATATCTTTGCTCTTTCATCATTTTCAAGATAAACATCGTTGTTTTCTCTTGTCATTATGGCTCTTATACCTTTGCGCTTGTTCAGCTCATCACAGACTATCTGTGCATAATTCAGGTTATCTATCATCTCATAACGTAAAGCTGTATTTGTATTTTTATCCTCTCCGAGAAGACTTCCCTTGTCTTCTCCGCCATGTCCGGGATCAACAACTATCAATATATCATCATTGACTTTCTTTGCCGGGCTTGGGGTGGTAACCTCCGTTACTGTGTCCGATTTCTTTGAGTTCTCTTTTTTTCCGGCTTCCAGCTTTTTTACGCAGCCGGATATTCCGCTTATTATAAAAACAAAAATAAATACAAGAATAAGACATCCGCACGCTCTTCCGCGGTGAACGCGCCTTTTCTTTTTTACAACAGGTATTTTGTTTTCCAAAGTACAAACTCCTTTTTCATAACAATATCACTTTATATTATATCACGAATCTTTATGAATGTCACTGTTATTTTTTCCCTAAATGATTTATATCCGTATTTGACCGATTTTTTGCTTCAAAGCACCGAATTATTTGACTTTTATCAAATATATGTTATAATTAAATATGTATATGACTATTTTATTTCAACGAATGGGTGTTGTCTATATGAAAAAAAATATAAAACACAGTATACTCATCATCGCTGTATTCGTAATAATGTTTGCCGTTATAGGGGATATTGCAAGTACATTTTTTATTCCCGAAAAATATACCACAACATCAAGATATCAGATCCTGAACCGAAACAAAAACAACAGTGATCAGAAAAATAGTAACTATTCTTCGAACTATATTGATTTGTTTACCTGTAAGGAATTTGAAGAAATTTTTTCAAAAAACTGTTCTCTTGATTACAGTACATCGCAGCTTCGCAAAATGACAAAAATAAAGCCGGTTAAAAAAACCTGCTGGTTTGATGTTATCATCACATGTGAATCAAAATCAGATGCATATGTTCTTCAGCAGACGTTTGAATATTCAGCCAAGCATTATTCTGCATTAAATGATTTTAATTTTGCGCTGGCAGATCCGGCAGAAATACCTCGTAAGCCTTCCCTGCCGAACATTCCTTTAAATACTTTTATTTCTGCAGTTGCCGGACTTTTTGTCGGATGCATTGTGCTGCTTATCAGACCAAAACAGCAGGTTCTTCTTGAAAGTGAAAAAGAAGTAAAAAGTATTACAGGGATCCCGGTAATAGCACAGATCCCTTTTTTAAACAACAGAAACAGACCGGAGATATTTCTTGATCAGTGCCACAATGTTTTTTACAAGGAATCATTCAATGAGCTTTTTACAGAGCTTAAGTATGTTTCTGATGAACCATGCAGCGTTATCACTGTCTGCAGTCCTTCAAAGGGTGACGGAAAAACAACAGTTGCAGTCAATCTCGCTGTTACTGCAGCCATGAATAATATGTGCGTTCTTATCCTCGACGGAAACTTCAGAAACAATTCGTTTCAAAGATATTTCATCACAGAAGACGATGATCCCGGCTTTGCAGATATCATCTCAGGACGTGCACTAATAAAACATGCCATAAAAGCTACAGACCGCAGCTCACTGTTCATTCTTCCATCCGGAAATGCCGGAACTGAACCAGCAGGAACTCTGCTTCTTTCAAAAACAAACAGCATAATAAGCAAACTCAAGCCAATGTTTGACATGATAATAATTGATACTCCTGCTGTCAGAGACTATTCAGACGTCATGACTTTTAAGGAAATAACAGACGCGTTTGTTCTTACCGTAGACAGCACTGAAACATCTGATGACGAGCTTAAACACGTTCTTAAAAGCTTTGAACTATCAGATGTACATATAAAAGGAATAGTTATCAACAAAGCACCTGTCAGCAAGGCTGCTGAAAGGCATAACAAAGCTCTTGCCACCGGCAAACACAGCAAACCTCCAAAATTAAAAAACAATAAGTCGAGAAATGAATTTATTAACATGAAGTTATAACGAAACGCTGCTCTTTCAAAGCTCTGTAATGATTTATGAATAAATAAATTATTAATAAAAATACCTCAGCAAAAAAACTGAGGTATTTTTTTTATAACTTAAATTTTATTAGTCTGTCATGAGCTCGCAGATAAGATTTGAAAATTCAACAGGGTTTTCAATTGACATGCCTTCGATAAGCATTGCCTGATCATACATTAGCTTTGTATATTTTTTGAGCTTTTCCTTGTCTGATGAATACAGGCTCTGAAGCTTTGCGAAAACTGCATGGTCAGGGTTTATTTCAAGAACCTTGTCAGCCTTTACCTTCTGGTCTGTAGGCATTGAATTAAGTACTCTTTCCATGTCAAGTGTAAGATCACCGTCACTTGCAAGGCAGAACGGATGAGATTTGAGTCTCTGTGAAAGTCTTACATCCTTGAGCTTGTCAGCCATTGATTCCTTCATGAAATCAAACATTTCCTTGTTTTCTTCTGATTTTGCCTTGATTTCTTCCTTTTCTTCAGGTGTTTCAAGGTCAAGATCGCCTGCCTGAACTGATTTGAATTCCTTGTCGCTGTAATTTCCTAACATCTTAACAGCGAATTCATCAACGTTTTCTGTGAAGTACAGGATCTCATAGCCCTTTTCAGTAACCATTTCTGTTGAAGGAAGATTCTTGATCCTTTCAATGCTCTCACCGGTTGCATAGTAGATGAACTTCTGATCTTCTCTCATTCTTGAAACATATTCGTCAAGAGTTGTAAGCTTGTCTTCGTTTGAAGAAGCGAACATAAGGAGATCCTTGAGAACATCCTTGTTCATGCCGTATGAAGCATAAACGCCTGCTTTGAGCTGAAGTCCGAATATTTTGAAGAACTCTTCATATTTTTCACGCTCGTTTTTGAGCATTTTTGAAAGTTCATTTTTAATGTTCTTTTCAATGCTCTTTGCAATGAGCTTGAGCTGTCTGTCATGCTGAAGCATTTCTCTTGAAATGTTGAGTGAAAGATCCTCTGAGTCAACAAGTCCCTTTACAAAGCTGAAGTAATCCGGGAGAAGATCTGCACACTTGTCCATTATAAGAACACCGTTTGCATAGAGCTGAAGTCCTTTTTCATATTCTCTTGTATAGAAATCGTAAGGTGCTTTGCCGGGAATGTAGAGAAGTGCGTTGTATGTTGCTGTACCCTCTGCTTTGACATGAAGATGTCTCATAGGGTCTGTATAATCATAGAACTTGTCCTTGTAGAATGAGTTGTAATCCTCATCCTTAAGTTCATTTTTATTTTTCTTCCAGATCGGAACCATGCTGTTGATGGTTTCTCTTTCGATGAACTTTTCATATTCATCCTCTGTTCCCTCTTTTTTGCGTTCATGTTCAACGTCCATTTTTATCGGGAACTTGATATAGTCAGAATATTTTCTGATAAGAGACTGAAGTCTGTACTGTTCAAGGTATTCGTCAAACTTCTCATCTTCGGTATTATCTTTTATTTTGAGTACGATCTCTGTACCTGCTTTTTCCTTGTCACATTTGTCGATGGTATAACCTTCAACACCCTCAGACTGCCATTCGTATGCTTCATCTGAACCAAAAGCTTTGCTTCGTACTGTTACGTGCTTTGCAACCATAAATGCAGAATAGAAGCCTACACCAAACTGACCGATGATATCAACATCGTCACCGAGTTCGTTCTGTCCTTTAAAATCATATGAACCGCTCTTGGCAATAGTTCCGAGATTGTTTTCAAGCTCTTCCCTTGTCATTCCTATGCCGTTATCAGTGATCGTAATGGTTCTGTTTTCCTTGTCAAAATTGATAAGGATCTCGAAATCATCCTTGTTAAGTCCGACGCTGTTGTCAGTAAGTGATTTGAAGTATAGCTTATCTATAGCATCACTTGCGTTCGAGATCAGTTCTCTTAAAAAAATCTCCTTATGTGTGTAGATCGAGTTGATCATCATTTCCAGAAGTTTTTTTGACTCTGCTTTAAACTGTTTTGTTTCCATTTTCAATTCACTCCATATTGATTTTTCTGATTAGCACTCTTGATGCTCGAGTGCTAATTATTAGTATAATACAAATATTTCAAAAAATCAAGTATTTCGCAAAATTTTTATTTCAGCTTATCATTCCTCAAGTCCCTTGAGGGCTTTGATCTCTTCTTTATTTACCTTGATCACAGAATCTTTTATGATAGTTACTTCAGATCTGTCAAGTGCAACTGATACTGCATTGTCTGTATCAGGACGAACCTTGAGTTTTCCTGTGATAAGGTTTACTTCCTCAACATAGCCGTTTACATTGTTAGGCATTTTTACATAGGCTCCTACCTTAGGAGTGATCTTTAAGAATTCTTCGTAGCAGTTCTGCTCATATTTTAAGCAGCACATGAGTCTTCCGCAGGTACCGGATATTTTTGTAGGGTTAAGTGAAAGGCCCTGCTCCTTTGCCATCTTGATGGAAACAGGCTGAAATTCGCCAAGGCAGCCCTTGCAGCAAAACTCTCTTCCGCAGATACCGAGTCCTCCGAGCAGCTTTGCTTCATCACGGACACCTATTTGTCTTAATTCGATCCTTGTTCTGAATATTGCTGCCAGATCCTTTACAAGCTCACGGAAATCGACTCTGTTTTCGGCTGTAAAATAAAACAGGATCTTGTTGTTGTCAAAAGTAAATTCAACATCGATAAGATTCATGTCAAGCTTACGGTTTTTGATTTTCTGAAGGCAGATCTCAAAAGCATCCTTTTCCTTCTTTTCGTTTTTCTTTACCTGTTCAAGGTCCTGAGGAGTTGCAAGACGAATAACGCTCTTGAGTTCAGATGTCAGATCTGAATCCTCGATCATCCTGTTTGCTATAACGACTTCACCGCACTCCACTCCGCGTACTGTCTCAACTATAGCCCTGTCTCCAACCTCAGCCTTTATTTCGCCCGGAGCAAAATAATAGATCTTTCCAACTTTTTTAAATCTGATTCCTATTATCTCTGTCATAATAAATTTATCCTCATCGATCTGTAATTATTGTCATTTTATAAAAAAACTATGTATCTTTTAGAAATACATAGTTTTATTATAACATTTTTATGACTTAAAATCAATTACTGATATAACAGTTTCTTTATTTTCTCTGCTAAAACGAGAACTATGTTGTTAATCCTAAAGCCTACTTCGATAATATTTATGAAGATGAATGGCTTGATGATCCAATGGTTCAGGAAATGATACTTCAGATTGATAAATCAAAGGTGCTTTCATCAGAGGCTGTGGATATCCTCTGTGTTGTTATAAATACACCATTGTACGGCGATTGGCATTTATCGAATATATATTTCGTGAATACTCAGAAAATCATTGGTTTCTGCTAACGATTATATCTTTTTCCGTGGAAGCTAATATATTACCATGATAAAAACTGATAGTATCATCATTTTTGTCAATATTTAATCGATAAGTGAAAACAGGTTTTTCTCCATAAAAATTAGGTTTTTCTCCTAACGTACAAACCGTATAAGTTTCCGTATTGTTTCTATAATTCCAATCGGTTAGACCATATTTATTTATAACATCTTTAGTTGAATATATAACTTGTTTTGAAATTTCGTCTTCTTTTACGTTTTCCGCACCAGCTATTTCTATAAAATCAGCCTTTGCAATACCGTTATTTTCAAAAAACGAGATGTTATTTCCACTTTCTAAGTCTTTTCTTATATTTTCTTTCTCAAAGTCCCAAGGCTCCCATGAGAACTCAAGTGCTTTGTCTGATGAAGGAATAAAAAAGCTTACAAGAGCATCTCCGGTAATTCTTGGACTACCGGGTACAAAATCAAAATTAATAAAAAATACTATATCAGGATCACTTTTGCTTGTGAATTGCATTCTTTGTGCATATTCCCCCGGAAAAGTTGAATCGAGGTTGTTTCTTTCAGGATCATATACATCATATTTGTCACCATACTTTTCGAAAAACTCTCTTACGGTCATGTAGCATCCGTTTTGAAATACAGTATCACCTATTTGTATCAAACCGGAATTTAATTTTGCATTTTTTATTTCGTCTGACGGCTGATATTCATCTGAATCTGAATCGTTATCGTTATTTTTTTCTTCGCTTACAGTTTCATCTTCTTCCGGCTGTTCAGTAATTATGTCATTTTCCTCTGACACAACTGAATTTGAAGAAGTATTTTCAATATCAGAAACTTCTTCTTTACTACTGCAACCCGATACACAAGCTAACATTAATGCAGTTATCACAGCGATACTAATTTTGTTTTTTTTCATTTTTTTCCTCCGTTTTAACATGGTTTTTCAAATAAATCCAACCTGGTAAGTATAACATAAATATTATTGACTGTCAAATACAACAGCTTTTTTGCTTTCTTGATAACGATTTTCTCTGCTATTTTGCATTCATCAGATGTGCACAGAGGTTAGAGGCTATGAGTTTTATGTTTACGTTTCTGTCCACAAGTGCATACGCTTCGTTGCAGGCTTCGTGCATTTTTCTGCAGGATGCCATCGTCATGTTCATGGAGATCTTTTTTGACAGTTCCCTGCAGCAGCCGATGGCACTGTCCTCCCTGAATTTTATAACAAGAGCATCTCTTATCGCCTTGTCAAGCATTGAAACAACTGTTTTGAACATTGCTTTGTCTGACGATGCTGAAGTTAATGAAAGAAGCATATCATACTCTTTTCCTGACAGTATCGCCTGAACTGTGTCGGTCGTATATTTTACTGCCTGCTTTAATGTGTCGGAGTTCAAGTATTCAAGGCACATTCCGATATTCCCGTTAAAAACGCTGTATGATTTTTCGGCATCTTCTCCGGAAATTCCTTTTGATAAAAGAGCTTCTGTCGCTTCTTCCTTTGAAACTTCGGAAACACTTAATGAAATAATTCTTGAAAGAACTGTTTCAAGAAAAATGTTTTTGGAGGATGCTGTGAAAATAAAATATGCATATGCCGGAGGCTCTTCGATGAGCTTCAGAAGAGAGTTCTGAGCCTGAACGGTGATGTTGTCCGCATCGGTCAGAACATATACCTTGGTTTCTCCGTTGTTTGGCTTGATATATGCATCAGTGCAGATATTTCTGATGGTATCAACTGAAAATCCGCCGAGCTTTCCGGAGTGTTCGGCATAGATGATATCAGGATGGTATTTTTCCAGTGCGTTATTGCAGGAACGGCACTGAAAACACGGCTTGTTTTCTGATTCACATACGAGAAGTGCAGCGAGATAGTCTGCTATAGTCTTTTTTCCAAGACCCTTTTCTCCGTAAATAAGAAACGAATGAGCCATTCTGTTGTTTCTGTTCATATTTTCAAATGTATTTAAAATATGTTTGTTTCCGTATACTTTTATTTCACTCATTTTTTTACCACCTTTACGGTTTCTATTCCGTACTCCTCCATTAATGATGTACATTTTTCCGTTATCATTTCTCCGCTTACTGCTACAGGGATGGCAGGAGGGCATGGAGAATGGACATTTGCACAGATCCTTCCTGCGGCATTTTTCACGGGTATCTCCTCGTGAGGAGAAAGGGCAGCCGAACGAATTGACATACATTTTTCCAAAACAGGGAAATCTATGTTTCTTTCACAATGCGTTTCGGGTGTAAATTTTATTGAATCAAGGACTTTTTCGAGTCGAAGGTATTTTTCCTCTGTGTCGACAGGTGAAAAAAGCATCACAATATGCGTTTCATCCGCATATTCGTATTCAACCTTGTTTTCTCTCAGCTTTTCTGCAAGAACTATGCCGTTTATCCCGCTCTTTGAAGCATTTATCGTAAAATGAAGAGGTTCATGATAAAAAGGACCTTTTTCACAGACAAACCGGTGACTTATATGTTCTCTTAAAGCTTCTGCCAGTTTTACTGATTTTTTAAGATCTGCTCTGATTTTAGTGTCCAGATAATCATTGCACAGATCCAGCGAACAGGTTATAAGATATGACGGACTTGTTGTCGCAAACAGCGCACTCATTTCCTTTACCAACGGAAGATAGCGTTCATTTCCGGAATGGATATATGCAGCACCTGTCAGTGCAGGCAGCATCTTGTGGGCTGAATCACAGCAAAGATCGGCACCGTTTGCTATCGGATGCATATTTTTCTCATAAAACGGAAGACATGCACCATGAGCATTGTCAACAACAAGAACTGCACCGTATCTGTGACAGAGCTCTGAAAGCGTGCTTATGTCAGCAACTGAACCGAAATAATCAGGAGAGGTCAGATACAGGCATGAATCCGGATTTTTCTGTAGTTTTTCCTCTATAATGTCATACGGAGCTGTTCCTGATATTATGCTTTCCCTGTATTCCGGATACACCCAGTCAACGTCGATATCAAGAAGGACACATGCACTCAGAAAAGCGTGATGTGCGTTTCTTAGTGCTATAACATGTCTGTTTTCATATTTCATCAGTGCCATCATGGTCTGAATTCCGACCGTTGAACCGCCGGTCGTATAAAATGTTCCCTTCGTTCCGAAGAGCTTTCCGGCATTTTTTTCACTTTCGGCTATTATCCCGGTACCCGAAAAAAGATTTCCGGCGTCTGTTATCTCAGTAATATCATATTTACATACTGAAGAAAGATTTTTCATGCACTCAGTGCCCTTATGTCCGGGCATATGCATCCGTAAAAAGCCGCTGTCGGCATATTTTAAAAGATAGTCATAAACAGGTGTGTTCATTTTTGCTCCGATAAATTTATTATTTGTCTTCAAATGATCATTTTTGCAGGATTTTATTCCGGTTCCTGCATACATAATGATATTTTAACATTTATGATATACGATGTCAATAAATCGTGCATTATCAATATAACGGAAACAGAAAACAAATAAATCTGAAGCTGTTAATATATGATCAGAATATTCAAAACTTTTAAAAAAAATTTATTTTTACTTAGGACTTTTTATTGATAAAAGCATCTAAATATTGAAAGAACAAATTCAAAGCTCTGCTTTTAACAAGCAGAGGCGATTCGTAGAATCGGTTTCCGCTCAGTCGGAGATTGTACTCCGACTGAGCGGAAAGATAGAACCCGCCGCCTGCAGAGGCGGGGGATATCCTCTGTGTTGTTATATATGTTCTTCAAAAATACAGATACAGATCATTCATTATACTAAAAAATACAAATAGGACAGGGAGGATTTATTATGATCAGTTCAAAAAGACTTTTAGCTGCAGTTTTAGCTGCTGCATTGACAGGAATATCGTTCACAGGAGTTGTAAATGCAGATACTGACGAAGAAAATCTTAATGCAGGTGAAAACTTGTTAGCATTTGCACCTTCAGATGAAATGGATGAGTATCCGACAATAAACACTGAATTCATTGAAAATTCACTAAATGACGGGAAAGAAACGTATGAAAACAGTGACGTGTCAGAAGAAGATGAACAGATAATTGCCGATGAAACACCTGAGAACATCTATTACGGTGACCTTAATAATGACGGCACTGCAGATTTGACAGACCTTACACTGCTTTCACTTTTCCTTATGGGATCAGCAGATCTTACAGATTCAGAAATCGAAGCTGCCGA
>JAZUJY010000025.1:0-10402 GCA_045643005.1 Oscillospiraceae bacterium
CTTAGTGTTGCAGATGCCTCTCCTTTTAAGGAGAGGTGCTGAACGAAGTGAAGCGGAGAGGTTATATTACCGGTCTGTAGCTGTCTTGCAAGTATTGACGGTAAAATGGCAATCCCTCCCTGGTTTTAACCTCTCAGTCAGCTGCGCTGACAGCTCTCCTTAAAAGGAGAGCCATATTCCGGGCTAAATAATAGTTTATGAAACAGTTAAATCTTAGTGTTGCAGATGCCTCTCCTTTTAAGGAGAGGTGCTGAACGAAGTGAAGCGGAGAGGTTATATTACCGGTCTGTAGCTGTCTTGCAAGTATTGACAGTAAAATGGTAATCCCTCCTTGGTTTTAACCTCTCCACAGGTCCACCAGGCTTAGTGTCATCAGTAATAGTACGATAAATCTTCTTTCCAGCCTCAGCACCTTTGATTTCAGATTCCCACTGCTTACAGTCAAAGCCTCTCACCTCAAGCTTTGATTACAACTCGCTGTTCCTCTTTTTTATTAACGGGAGGATTTCGGGACTTTCACCCTTTAGAAACGTGCGCCGCCGGGCGCACTAAAAAGATCCGCTTCAAAAAACATGAAGCGGATCTTTTTGATATTTTTGATTTGGAAGAGTTTTTAAACAGAATTGTAAAATGGGATTATTTTTTAGTCTGTTGGTAAGTTTGTCATAATTCAAACTGCAATGAACACCAAAAAAGCTTTTTAACTGATTTTATTATTAAATTTGTTGCTGTGAATTTTATTGCATAATAACAGTAATAATTGGTGTTAAAAAGTTGTATTGATTTTCAGGACGTTGAGTAAATTGGGTACATGAATGAATAACATGGATTTTGGTAAAATTTAAAGCTCTTTTTGTTTTCAAGCATGTCTGATATTATGATTTGTTTGAAAAGCTGCGATTTTCGTCAATTTATCGCTGTCTTTTGGTCCATAAGCTGTTTTTCTTTGAACACTATTCTCATAAAGCTGCCGATCCATATCTGAGATCAGTGTGTTTTATGAACCTTTTTACCCGGTTTAACGTTCTGGGCATATGTTAAAGCGAGTAAAAGACAAAGATAAGCTGAAACTACTTCTCTGTTACTGTGTTGGGTATTTGCTGTGTCATCATTTCTGTTCATAAGAGTGTTTCCTTTCAGTCGGATGTAAAACTACTCAAATTTATGTAAGCGATTCTTTTTCTTCGTTGTTTTCGCAAGAGATCATCAATGAACCAATAATACCCATAAGATCGATATTTTTTCTTCTTCATATATTCACCGCCTTCTTTTTATATTTGTAACCGGGAAGCATTTCACAGAAGCGGTACCAGCCTGCGTCCTGTTCTCGTTTACAATTCTCATTATAAACTATTATCGAATAATGTCTACAGTCGGATACGAAGTATTTTTTATAAACAATACTTCATTTATTATAGTACTTTAAAGCATAACAGTATTACCAGATAATAACATATTTATCATTTTATTAAAAAAAATACTTTTTTTTATTTATTTTTATGCGAAGTTTTACTTATGTATTATCATTTATTCATGTATTTCTGAATTCAAAGCTCTGCTTTTAACAAGCAGAGGCGATTCGCAGAATCGGTTCCCGCTCAGTCGGAGATTGTACTCCGACTGTTTGGTCAGATAGTACCCGACGCCTGCAGAGGCGGGGGATATCCTCTGTGTTGTTATACATTAAGTAAAACAAATTTTTTCAGTACATCTGAAAACTTCATTTTCAAAAGCTGTTTTCCCTTGTTTTAACTTGACTTTATATCTGAAATAAGCTAAAATTAAAATATTACTTGACCAAATGGTCATAATTTATCGTCAGGGGGATATAAAAAATGTACGAAAACAACAAAATATACATGGGACTCAGCGATACAAACGAAAAAGTATATATGGACCTGTCTCAGTGCAACCGTCACGGACTCATCGCAGGTGCAAGCGGTACAGGAAAAACCATTACTATGAAGGTTATGGCAGAATCCTTTTCTGCTGCCGGTGTACCGGTATTTGTCTGTGATGTAAAGGGAGACGTTTCAGGCATCGCGGAAGCAGGAGCAGATAATGAAGGTATGCAGAAACGAATTGACAAATTCGGAATACGTGATACATTCAGCTTCAGATCTTATCCGACAGTGTTTTATGATATATATGCCAAGGGCGGTCATCCTGTACGTGCAACAGTATCAGATGTCGGACCTTCTCTTCTTGCTCAGCTTCTGAACCTTACCGAGGTCCAGGAAGGCGTTCTTCAGACTATTTTTAAAATAGCCGACGACAAAGGTCTTGAGATCATAGATCTTAAAGATCTCAAAGCTGTAATAAACTATATATCAGAACACAAAGCCGACTTCGCAGCCCAATATGGAAATATGGCAACTCAGAGCATTGGTGCTATAACAAGAGGTCTTATTCCTCTGGAAAATGAAGGCGGAAATGAATTTTTCGGAGAACCTGCCATAGATATCCGAGACTGGATAAGAAACGCACCTGACGGAAGAGGATATATAAATGTTCTTCACAGCGTTGATGTTATCAGATATCCGAAGCTTTATGCCATTTTCCTTCTCTGGATGCTTGCTGAAATGTTCGAGGTACTGCCTGAAGCAGGTGATTCAGATAAACCAAAGCTTGTATTCTTCTTTGATGAAGCTCATCTCCTTTTTAAAAACATGCCGCGTGCACTTATCGATTCAATAGAACAGACTGTAAAGCTTATTCGTTCCAAAGGAATAGGTATCTTCTTTGTTACACAGTCTCCTTCAGATATTCCTGATTCAGTTTTAGCACAGCTCTCAAACAGAGTACAGCACGCACTCAGAGCATATACTCCTGCCGAACAGAAATCAGTTAAGGCAGCAGCTTCATCCTTCAGAACAAATCCTGCTTTTAAAACAGAGGATGCGATCATGGAACTCGGTACAGGTGAAGCACTGACATCATTCCTTGATGAAAAGGGTTCTCCTCAGATAGTACAAAAAACATCGATCATATGTCCGGAAAGCCTTATGGCTCCGTGCAGTGAAAATACAAGATCACAGCTTATTTCCTCCTCCCCTGTTGCAGGAAAATATGACAAGGCAGTAGACAATGAAAGTGCATATGAGGTCCTTGAAAAACAGGCTGCACAGGACGCTGAAAATGAAGCTTTAAGAAAGGAAAAGGAAGAACTTGAAGCTCAGCTTGAAAAGATGAAAAAGGAACAGGAAAAAGCTGACGAAGCTGCAAAGAAAAAGGCCGAAAAGGAAGCTGAAAAGAAAAAAGCCGAAAAGGAAAAGAAAGCTGACAGAAGAAAAGCAAAAATCGAAACACAGCTTATTTCCACAGGCGGTTCACTCCTGAGAAGAGGTATTTTAAGTATCCTTAAAAAGAAAAAATAAATATTAGTAAAAAAAATTCCGACTTTTTCCAAGTCGGAATTTTTAATTTATATATTTTTTTATGTTATGATAATAAGTTATTTATGACTTTATTCGACTTATTGTTGAACATATCCGTAAAAACCGTGATGATTGTGATAAAATCAAGAATATTCAGTTTTCCATCTTTGTTCATATCAGCAGTTTCATAATTCATTCCGGTATCATCGCCCATGTAAAAGAATATTTTTTATTTTTCATTATCTTTTGAATAACGCTGATGAAGTGCATCGTTCAAAAGTGCTGTATGTCTCTTGTCTGAATAAAAATGAAGCTCTGCTGTAAACAGATAGATCAGTGACACCGCAAGTATTGAAAGCAGAATAGCTGAAACACTGAATTCTATCCATTTGAAAATGAACAGCAATGCAATTGAAATTGAATAAATAGAAATAATATGTGATACCCAGCATATTATTATTCCTTTTTTTGTTTCAGGCTCAATATTCAGAATCAATGCCGACGGAATCGCTGTAAGGACCCCACTGAGTATTATTTCCCACAGTATACCGACTGACATATCTTTCTGGACAAATTTCCAGAATATCGCAGCAACAATAAGTGCTCCGGTTGTAATATACGCAAAATAGTGAATAAAAGAATCAAAAAATTTTTTCATTTTCCGCCCTCCGAAAGTCCGAGATTTGCTTTTAGATATGGAACATACTGTCTTGAAATAATGACTTTCTCATTATTTTTTAAAACTGCTTCAAGTCTGCCGTTGAACATCGGAGCCAGATAATCAATTTTTGCTATGTTTAAAATCATTGACTTTGAACATCTCATAAAATCAAAATGCTGATAATTCTGTTCAAGCTCATACAGCCTGTTTTTTACTTCATAGACTTTTTCTTCACAGTAAGCATAGACTCGGTTTTCAACTGATTCAAAATAATAAACGTCCTTATATGATATCATAGTCATCTTGTCATGATCATACCCCGGAATATTTGTATATTCCGAATTATAGTTGTTTAAAAACTGAAGAAGTCTTTCATCAGGCTGACGGCATCGAAGAATAATTGTCTCTTCTTCTCCCTCCGAAGGATTTTCAATTATTATTTTCATGGCTTTCATTCCTTTAATTCTATCGTTTCGCCCTGCTTAGGGTTATATAAAATATATTCTTTTTTTATAAATTCTTCTATTTCGGATGTATCAACAGTATTTGAAACCGGAGGAAATGTATCATCATAATGAGTAAGAAATACTCCTTTGGGTTTCATTATCTCCAGTATTTCCTTCGCTTTATCGATAAGAACAGACGCACCCTGATAAGGAAGGAACAAAACATCAACATTTTTCGGATATTCAGTGCTGCTGTCAAGATTCAGACTTCCTAAAATAAAAAGCTTTTTTCCTTCAGCTTCGATCTTATATCCTAAAATTTCACCGTTTTCCTTATAATAATAATAATTTGGAATATTTTTAAAAAACGAATTTGGGTGAGCAAAAAAATGTCGGCAGAATATGGTCTTTAAAATAAGCTTTAAATCTATATGAATATGCCTGCTCTGGTAAGCACTGACTTCAATATCACCGATCATAAATATGTCTCCGGGTTTGACCGAAACGAGCTTTCCTCTGACATTTTTCTTTGAAAGCAATGCTTTGGGTGTTTGGGTGCAATATATTTCTGAATTGTCATCAGTAATTTCCGGCAAACTTCCGATATGATCAAAATGCCCATGAGTAACAAGAATATTTTTACATTTTCTGTACACAGATGTATCGGTCTTAACATCACTGTCTTTGAAAGGGATAAACGGGTCTGACAGAATTGTTGTTGTACCCGTACTTATCATCAGTGATGCTGTACCATACCATGTTATTTTCATCGTGCTTCACCACTTTTCGTACTATGTATTCAAAAATCTGTTTATCCTGATAAAAACAAAAAGGATAAGTCGTAAACAGACCCATCCTTTCAAGTTGAATGTAACTGTCATGTATATCTATACATATTGTATCATAATATATACATAAAATCAATCTTTTTTTGTTAAATATGCATTGTACAAAAAACGATCTATACGACTCTGCAATCCCTGAGATCCATATGATCTCTACGATATCCGCTGCTTTACCCATTCATCATCATCCTGTAATGCTGCTCCTGCTGCATTACAGAAAAAATCATCCTGAAAACTGTTCTGTACTGCTGTGCGTCCTCATGATCGTCAACATAGTTTATTCCGTCACTGATAAGCACAGGAACATTATAAATATATGCAAGCATAGCTGCCGCCAGATGATACCGCTCATTTTTTCCGTCCGGATCTATAAATTTATCCCGGTTTTTCTCAAGGATTATATCATTTAACTCCTCCCCGTCATATCCGCACAGCTGGACAAAATAATACTCAAGTATCCTTCTTATAACATTTATCAGCGAATTTGCCGAGCATTCTGCTTTGTATTCATCCCACAGTGCTGTATATGAATTATGGACCGGATTGAAGTTTTCATTTTCACTCAGTATTTTCTTACTTTGTCTTATACAGGGTACTACCGTCGAAATATTAAAGCTTTTTCTTAAAAGAAACAGCGACACACCCTGATAACGTTCTATATATTTTTTTGTTACTTCCTTCTGAAAATAAATGTTGTGTGTCAGGATAAAAATCTGCTTTATATAGTCTCCTTCAAACCTTCTGTTTGTATATCCAACGTTATTGCAGCAGATATCGACCATCTCTCTGACAAGTGAACTTACGATAAACAGTGCATCACTGTCCATACTTGAAACAGGATCATCTATAACAACTATCTTGTCCTTTATTTCCTCATTTTCAAAGCTGCCCTTCACAAGATGATAAAAATACAGAAAAGCAATAAAGTTCCGCTCTCCCTCTGACAGCTTCTCAGCTACCCTGCCGTCAGGACGGATAACTTCATACGTACTCTTTATTCCATCCTTTGCTTTAATGCTGAAGCCCTGAAATCCTGAAGTTCTGAGTATGGTATTTATTCCGTCTATAGCATTCTTTGTACTCACTGTCTGCTTTTTAAGAGCTGTTATCTCATTTCTGATATTCTGCCCTTCTTTTTTTATAATTTCAAGCCTTCCATTAAGTTTCTTTATCTCATCCTGACAGTGCTTTATTTCCTCGTTGTGTTTTTTAATGTCATCCTTCAGAACATATGCAAGATGTTCCCATGCCTCCGTTTTGCATCTGTACTTCCTTGCACTTTTGTTTGTGACAATATCATTCCGGTCGTTTATCCGTTCGTTGAACGTGATGATAATTTCACTTATTTCTTTTAATACCTGATCAGTATCCTCCAGAGCCGTTATTACTGTAGGCTCTTTTATTTTTGTATCTATCCTCTGACTGTTGATAATAAATGAATCACTTAAAACCTTCAGCTTATCTTTATAAACAGAAACATCCAGTTCAGGCATAACTTCATCAAGATTTCTTTTCAGTGTTTTCAGGATCTTCAAAGTCTCTTTATTATAGATCTCTTTAAATGCGTTCAGTTCCCTCAGGCTTGTCTGATAATCCTTATCAAAGCACACTGCTATTTGCTTTTCAAAATCTTCGGGAAGTATCTGTTGACAGTACGGACACTTTCCTTCTGTTTTTCCTTTGAAATGCGAATGACCCTGTCTTACCCAGTCTGTCGCATTTAAGCTTTTTATAAATCTCGCAAATGAAGAATCACTGCTGCCGGAAACTGAAAGTCCGATAAGCTCGTATCCGGGATGATTTTTTAAAGATTCGGCATCGGGCATTACAAACAACGGATACTTTCTTGACTCTCCATAGAAAATCATCTTTATGGTCTCTTCTATTTCCCGGCTGTCATGCTCACGCGGATTTGTTTTGATCACCTCCTCAGCAAATGGTATCTTAAATTTCTTTCCGGTAAGCACCTCATCAAAAGCTTCCCTCAGATGAGCAGTTTTCTGCCAGAAAAATTCATGGTACATTTTTCTTGTTGCAGTCCGTTCCTCTTCTTTGTTCATAATTTCAAGCATTGTTTTCTTGTATTCATTCTTTTTCTCATTTCTCTGTTCGTTTAAGTCATTGAGTTTCTTTCTGATCTCGATATTTTCCTTACAGACAGTAAAAACGCCGGGAAGGTTATCATAGGTTTCAAAGTTCGTATTTACGAAATTTGTATCGTACGCAAGCATTCTGTATAACGATGCATCCTTTCCGTTTTTCCATCTCAGTCCGTGTCCCGATTTTAATGCACCTGCTATAGTTGACTTACCTGTTCCGTTTTTTCCGTAAAAGAAATTTACATAAGTCGGTTCTACAACAGCGCCTTTGAATGTAGCTTCGTTAAGAGTTATTTTTTCTATCGCTGACTTTTTCTTTTCCATAACTCATATCTCCTCCCATGATTTTTGTATATCAGAGCTTAAATACAAAAATTCCGTTTGCCTTCAGAACTTCAACTATATTTACATTTTTCGCAGCCCAGTGCGGACAGTCAAGTTCATTTATGGCTGTACAGAACTGCAGACCTATCTCACTTTCGAGTTCGTTTAATTTTTGCTGGGGTATTTCGTTTAAAGCCTGATATCTGACTTTAACTCCATTGTCCTGAACTCTGACATCAGTGATATATCCGTAATAAGCCATGTGTTCACTGTCAGTTCCCCTGTCGGAATGATTTTCAGTTGCTATGATGGCAGGAAATTTTTTTAACTGCGCCACACATTCAGGAGTCAGGCGTCCCAGTCTCATAAGTTCTCCCGGTGTACTCTCATTAAGAGACTTGGATTTTTCAATCATTACACATCCTGACTGCTCAAGCTCATCGTCATCGGAAACAAGAAGATTGTAGCAGCTGTAATCGAACTCATGGTCAAGGTGAGGAAGTGCAGGTTTTGATTTTTGAGCATTCATAAAAAAGTTATTGGTCAGACTGTCAACATGACCATATACTCTGCCTACTGATCCGTTTATAACTGTGCCGCTGTCTCTGTAATCTGAAACTGTCTTTATTTTTGTACTCATTCTATTTTCCTCCGTATACATTATTTTCTATTATTGTGTCTACGTGATCTATATATTTTCCTATATTTCCGTTTATGATAAAATTCATATAATGTGAACTTTCATGCTGATCATTTTTCTCTTTTTTGTTTTCAAAATCATATTCTTCTCTGGTTTCCTCTGTATATATACTCATTTTTGTATCCTCCTCTGTATATATTTCAGGTTCTTCCGCCCTTATTTTTTCAAGATAGGAAAGAGCGATATTTCCAATATCCATTCCCATTCTCCCTTCATATTTTCTTGCTCCTCCGCCGTTTTTCGGACACCATGAATCAAATGTCTTCTTTCCGATCTCAGCTTTGTCCGGGCGGATAAGAACATAATGAAACACACCAAGGAGAAAAGGCTGAAAGCAGTATTTTTTCTCTGAACATACTTTAGTTTTCGGAACAGCGGAGCCGTCCGGTTTTATATAAAAGAGCTGATCATCACTGATGGAATCATCCTTCATTATAGTATCGACGAGTGCTTTCACAAGTTGCTCGTCTTTTTTTGTTCCGTCGTTTATTCTAAGAAAAAAGTCACAGAACGAATCCATTCTGTCCAAAGCTTTTTCATAGTTATTTTTTATTTCATCATTGAAAGCATTTACTGAATCTGCGTCTCCGAACGGATAGTACATTCCGCCTTTGCTGCTGCAGTTTTTCACGTTTGCTGTACTTACTCTTACTGATTCGAGCATCGAACGGTCCGGAACAATAAAACAGGGCATCGTTACCTTTGCAAGACCTGTAAGCACTTCAGGGTCTGACAGTCCGTCAGCTGTTCCGTTAAAACGTTCCCGTACTCTTGTTCTCTGTTTTCTTGATTCAAGCAATAACGTGAAATAAGTTCCAATACACAATCTCGGTTTTTCATATTTAGTCATTGTTTTTCTCCTTAATAAATTTTTAAGCGTATTAAGTGAATTAAGTATTGCGCGTTAAGTCGATTAAGTATTTGATATACCTGTGAGAAGTTCACCGGACTTTTTATTTAAATAAGAACTCAATTCTTTCCATCCGAGCAGATGTGAACTATACGAAATTATAGTGAACTAAGTTCGTATTCACAGTATAACACACCGGTCTTAATTTTTCAATCTATTTTTTTCACAAAAATAAAGTCACGTGACATCTCCCGAATTTTCGAAAATTCTGATGATTAAAAAAATCCCCCAAAAATATACTTATTTACATATGCTAAGGAGAAATTGCAATGACAAAGAAAACGGATTTTTATGAAGATATTTATGAAATTATAAATGCTGCCAACAGAATACTTGAAAATGCAAATAAAAAGGCTGAGAATGAACTTTGCGTAAATGATATTATTTTTGCAGAAAACAGCATCGCATTAAACGAAAATTCATGTATTGCTGAAGGTGAACTTGTTCTTACCGATCATGG
Organism: Oscillospiraceae bacterium; assembly: GCA_045643005.1. Lineage (GTDB taxonomy): Bacteria > Bacillota > Clostridia > Oscillospirales > Ruminococcaceae > HUN007. The sequence goes on from JAZUJY010000025.1 coordinate 9,823, forward strand.
ACTTATACCTATACAGCAAGTCACCAAAGACGATAAAGTCTGGGACGGATCATTATGGGTAAAGCATGATGGTGTTATTTATAAGGGTGAAAGAGAAGTGATCACTTATGACGGCCTTACAGCAACTCCCGACCATCCTGTATATATCGATGAACAGGAGGATCCGATAGAACTGGGCGCAGCTGCTGCATGCAAAAAGCATATCCTTCAGACGGGTGCGGGAGAAAGAGCCATATGGCATGCCCTTAATTTCAACGCAGGTGAAACGGATATTTCCACCCCGACTTTCAGATATGCTTCGGTATTTGATATCATGAATGCAGGTCCGCGACACAGATTTACTGTTTCCGGAAAACTTGTACACAACTGCTCCTGCTGTACAGATGCATATACATCACATTCAAAAAAATAAATATAACAACACAGAGGATATCCCCCGCCTCTGCAGGCGGCGGGTTCTATCTGACCAAACAGTCGGAGTACAATCTCCGACTGAACGGAAGCGATTCTACGAATCGCCTCTGCTTGTTAAAAGCAGAGCTTTGAACAACACAGAGGATATCCCCCGCCTCTGCAGGCG